>CAJOGA010000023.1 GCA_905233855.1 uncultured Clostridia bacterium | reverse complement strand
GAAAATCACTATACAGGCGTGGTCGCCTATGCAATATGGATTTTTCAAAGGTGCATTTATTGACGAATCGGAAAAATATACCGATTTAAACAATACGCTCCAAAAATATGCCGACAAATACAACGCATCTAAAGAGGCAATTTCTATTGCGTGGATACTGGCTCATCCGGCAAAAATACAGCCGATTATCGGCACAACAAAATTGGAAAGAGTTGAAAAGATTGTAAAGGCTTCGAATATTAACCTTTTACACGATGAATGGTATGATATATATAAATCTGCCGGCAACAGATTGCCGTAAATACTAATCATGTTTCAATCTAAAAACAACCTGGCATACTGAACACAGACTGCACGGTTGTTTTTTTGTTTCAAAATAAAAATACAACTAAAAGCTTGTAAAATATACCAAAGTTGTAGTATAATAAAGTGTAAAATAATTATTAAAGAGGTGACAGAATAATGGGAGAAATAAAATTTACCATTCCTTTAACAAAAGTCATAGATGAATTCAAGTTAAATCCTGTGTATACGTCAACGGATTGTAAAGAAGTTGTGGTTTCCAGCTGCGATGTTAACCGTCCGGGTCTACAGATAAGCGGCTTTTACGATTATTTCGACCAACAGCGTATACAGGTGATGGGCAAGGTTGAAATGTCTTATCTTAATAAATTTTCTCCTGAAGAACGGTATAAAAAGCTTGAACCGTTATTTGCGATGAAAACACCTTGTATTATTATCACGCGTAATCTTTATGTATATCCGGAATTGATTGAGCTTGCTCAAAAATATGATATATCACTTTTCTCTGTAGAGGAAACAACCTCACGTTTTATGAGTGCTCTGATAAGCTATTTGAATGTTAACCTTGCACCGAGAATAACCCGACACGGCGTACTTGTTGAGGTATATGGCGAAGGCGTTCTGCTTTTGGGCGACAGCGGAGTAGGCAAAAGCGAAACTGCTGTTGAATTGGTAAAAAGAGGGCATAGACTCGTTGCCGACGACGCGGTTGAAATAAAAAGAGTGTCAAGCAAGACGTTAGTTGGAGCGGCACCGAGTATAATAAAACATTTTATAGAGCTCAGAGGCATAGGAATTATAGATGTTAAAAATATTTTTGGTATGGGTGCTGTAAAAGATACCGAAAATATAGATTTAATAATACATTTAGAGGCTTGGCAGAACGGAAAGCAATATGACCGTCTCGGTCTTGTGGATGAATATACAAATATTTTGGGTATTAATATTCCTTCCTTAACAATTCCTGTTAAGCCGGGCAGAAATTTGGCTATAATAACAGAGATAGCCGCTATGAACAATCGTCAGAAGAAGATGGGATATAACGCAGCGGCAGAGCTCAACAACCGTTTAACAAATGAATTTGGTCAGGTCGGAGGAGATAATTAATGATAATTTCGGTGGATGCACATTGTCATAGTGTTGCAAGCACACATGCTTACAGCACTGTCGGAGAAATAACTGCAGAGGCAAAGCGTAAAGGCATGGAGGCAATTGCGTTGACGGATCACGCTATTGCGTTGCCCGATTCTCCGCATATATGGCACTTTACCGCAATGGAAGATAATTTGCCTGACTATATTAACGGTATAAGGGTGTTCAAAGGTGTTGAAGCAAACATCATAGATTTAAACGGTTCTGTTGATATGCCTCCCGATGTGTTAAAGAATTTAGATGTTGTTGTTGCAAGCGTACACAGACCGTGTCTGGAAAATGCAGGCACAGTAGCACAGCATACACAGATGTATATTAATGTTTTGCACAATCCGTATGTGCACATATTAGGTCATAGCGGAACACCGCGATACAGTTATGACCATTATGAAGTTTGTAAAGTTGCAAAAGAATTGGGTAAAGCGATAGAAATAAATAACCACACGTTTGTAACAAGACCTAACAACGTGGACATTTGCCGGAATATTGCAATTATGTGTGCGGAATTAGGCGTTAGCGTTGTTGTTAATTCCGACGCACATATAGCTTATGACATAGGTGAAGTCAGCTCAGCATATAAATTACTTCAGGAAATACATTTTCCCGAAGAACTTATAGTAAACACATCTTTGGAAAAGTTCAACAAATTTTTCAATTTGAAATAGTGTAAAAAGGAGCTTTAAACATGCTTACATCAAATCAAAAACATTTCTTGAAAAGCATAGATGATAATGTGTTGTTTGATGAACCTATGAAAGCACACACAACGTTTAAAATAGGCGGAAATGCCACGGCATTTATAAATATATCCTCGCAGGAATGTTTAATAGCACTGATGGATTTTTGTAAAAGCGAAAATATAACGTATTATATCGTCGGCAACGGCTCTAATTTATTGGTGTCTGATGACGGAATTGACGGTGTTGTGATTTGTCTTGGAAGGAAATTTGCAAACATTGAAGTTGACGGTACAAAAATAATTGCACAGAGTGGGGCTTTGTTGCCGAAAATATCGGCTGTTGCAGCGGAAAACTCTCTAACAGGATTGGAGTTTGCGTCAGGCATACCTGCAAGCCTTGGAGGAGCTATATATATGAATGCCGGTGCTTATGGCGGCGAAATGAAAGATGTTGTGAAAGAAATAGAATATATAGACGAAAACTCACAATTCAAAACAATATCCGTTACCGATAAAACCTTTTCATACAGGCACAGCGTCTTTACAAACACAAACAGTGTGATACTGAAAGCAACTTTTGAATTAAAAAGATCAAATCAGGAGGAAATTAAAAACACTGTAAGTAATTTAAACAAAAAACGACGCGAAAAACAGCCTTTGGAAATGCCAAGTGCAGGAAGTGCTTTTAAACGTCCGGACGGATATTTTGCGGCGGCACTTATAGAACAAGCCGGTTTAAAGGGAAAAACTGTGGGCGGAGCGATGGTGTCCGATAAACATTCGGGTTTTATTGTTAATACCGGCAATGCAACAGCAGAAGACGTATGTAGGTTGGTTAAACATATACGAGAAGTTATTTATGATAAATTCAAAGTATTATTAGAGCCGGAAATAAAAATTATAGGCAGAGACTGGATGTAAAATATAACTAACGGAAAAAGTGAAAAGGAGATAGATAAATTATGAAACTGATTATTATAACGGGTGTTTCCGGTTCCGGTAAATCGTCGGTTATAAAACACATGGAGGATATGGGCTTTTTTTGCATAGACAATATGCCGCCGGCATTATTGACAAAATTTGCACAGATGTTTTATTCGGAAAATTCACTTTTTTCAAGCAATGTCGCAGTAGTTATTGATATACGCGGTGGGCACATGTTCGGCGAACTCAAGGATGCGTTGAAAGAGTTGAAGGAGCTTAATTACAAATATGAATTGCTGTACTTGGACACCTCGGACGACGTGTTGATAAAAAGATACAAAGAAACACGCAGAAAACATCCTTTAGACAGTGCGAACAGTGAAAGAAGCCTGGTTGAGCTTATTGTTGACGAAAAAGAACAGTTAAGATATTTATATGTAAAAGCGGATTATGTTATAGATACTTCAGAACTTACACCTAAAGAACTTAAAAATAAAATAAACAGCATTTTTTCGCTCACAAGAAACAAAAGCAGTATAAATATTACTGTTGAATCGTTCGGATATAAATTCGGTATTCCGCTTGATGCGGATTTGGTTTTTGATGTGAGATTTATGCCTAATCCGTTTTATGATGAAAGAATAAAGGAGCTTACCGGCAACAGCGAAAAAATACAAAATTTTGTTATGAATGCTGATTACAGCGTTGAATTTATGGACAAGCTTGTTGATATGATAAAGTTTTTAATACCGTACTACATTGAAGAAGGTAAAATGCGTTTGGTGATTGCCATAGGCTGTACCGGTGGCAAACACAGAAGTGTAACGGTGGCAAACAAACTCTATGAAACGTTGAACAGCGAAAGTGAGTATTCGGTATCTGTTTCACACAGGGATATTGGAAAACAGTAAAAACCTGTACAGGGGAGACGGTTATGTTGCAAAAATTTGTGCATTTGCATACGCATACGGAGTACAGCCTGCTTGACGGTGCGGCAAGAATAAAAAATTTAATAAAAGCCGTAAAAGATATGGGCATGGATGCCATTGCAATAACCGATCATGGGGCAATGTATGGCGTTGTGGATTTTTACAAAGAAGCGGTTGCAAACGGCATAAAGCCGATTATAGGCTGCGAGGTGTATGTCGCCGCACGCACAAGATTTGACAAAACTCATGAATATGACTCTCAAAGCTATCATCTTGTGTTATTGGCAAAGAATAATGTCGGTTATAAAAATCTTACAGCTATAGTGTCCGCAGGTTTTGTGGACGGGTTCTATTATAAGCCGAGAGTGGATTTGGAAGTTTTAAAAGAACACTCAGACGGTATTATAGCATTATCTGCATGTCTTGCAGGACGTGTAAGCAGAGAGCTTATCAATAATAATTATGACGGTGCCAAAAATGCCGCCATGGAATATATTGATATTTTCGGCAAGGAAAACTTTTTTATTGAATTGCAGAATCATAATCTTCCCGAACAACAACGCATCAATCCGCTGTTGATAAAAATAGCGTCGGAGCTTAATGTTCAATGCGTTGCTACCAACGATATACACTACATCAATAAGGAAGATGCAAAATATCAAGACGTTTTAATGTGTATCCAAACAGGAAAAACTGTTCAGGATACTAACCGCATGAAATTTGATACAGAGGAGTTTTATTTAAAATCTCCGGAAGAAATGTCTCAAATTTTTAAAGATAATCCCGATGTAATCTCCAACACCGTTAAAATTGCCGATTTATGCGATGTGTCTTTTGAATTCGGCAAATATCATTTGCCTGAATTTAAGCTTCCTGAAAATAAGGAGGCATTTGAGTATTTAAAAGAACTCTGTTATGATGGTTTAAAACTGAAGTTTGAAAAAGTAACGGACGATTTGGTCAACAGGCTGGAATATGAACTCGGCGTCATAAAAAGCATGGGGTTTGTGGACTACTTTTTAATAGTATCTGATTTTGTGAAATTTGCAAAAGATAACGGTATCAGCGTTGGACCCGGCAGAGGCTCGGCAGCAGGAAGTATAGTTGCGTATTGTCTTAATATTACAATGGTAAATCCGATAAAATACAACCTGCTGTTTGAACGTTTTCTTAATCCGGAACGGGTAAGTATGCCTGATATTGATATTGATTTCTGTCCGCAACGCCGTCAGGAGGTTATTGATTACGTTATTGAAAAGTACGGAGCGGACAAGGTGGCTCAGATTATAACCTTTGGAACAATGAAAGCACGTCAGGCCGTACGTGATGTGGGCAGAGCTATGAATATACCTTTGCAACAAGTTGACACCGTTGCAAAATTAATTCCTAACGAGTTAAAAATGACTATTGAAAAAGCTTTGTCTCAAAGTGCTGATTTAAAGCATCTTTATGAAAACGACAGCACCATAACAAATCTTATCAACACTGCAATGGCTTTGGAATCGCTTCCGAGACATGCATCAACTCATGCTGCAGGTGTAGTTATTTCAAAAGATCCTATAGTTGAATACGTACCTGTTCAAACAAACGATAACGTTATCACTACTCAGTTCACAATGACAACAATTGAAGAGCTGGGTTTGCTGAAAATGGACTTTTTGGGGCTGCGTAACTTAACAGTTATAAGGAATACGGTTGATATAATAGAACAAAACACACTAAACAAGATTGATATAAACAACATTGATTTTGACGACAAACGTGTCTATAATCTTATAAGCGAAGGGAATACCGACGGTGTATTCCAATTGGAAAGTGCCGGAATGAAACGGTTTATGCAAGAACTTAAACCCTCCTGCCTTGAGGACATAATAGCAGGTATTGCTTTATACCGTCCGGGTCCTATGGAGCAAATTCCAAGATATATAAAGAACAAAAACAATCCAAAGTCTATCACTTATAAGCACCCGCTTTTGCGTCCTATACTTGATGTAACATACGGCTGTATAGTGTATCAGGAGCAGGTGCTTGAGATCGTGCGTTCTTTGGCAGGATATTCATTAGGCAAAGCCGATATACTCCGTCGTGCCATAAGCAAAAAAAAGACGGACGTTATGGAAAAGGAACGATTGCACTTTATATACGGCGAAAAAGATGATAGTGGCAATGTTGTTGTTGAAGGTGCTATAGCACGCGGTATTGATGAAAACGTTGCAATTTCCATATTCAATGAAATTATGGATTTTGCAAACTATGCGTTTAATAAGTCGCACGCCGCAGCTTATGCTGTTATTTCATATCAGACGGCATATTTAAAAGCCCTGTATCCGAAAGAATATATGGCGGCGTTAATAAGCAGCGTGGCACAGGATACGGGCGGAAAAGCGTCATTGTATCTGCAAAACGCCAGACAAATGGGAATAACACTTCTGCCTCCGAGCATAAACAAGAGCAAAGACACTTTCACTGTCGAAAATGGTTCTATACGTTTTGCCTTGACGGCAATAAAAAATGTCGGTGAAAATATCGTGGTGTCGGTTATGGACGAAGTTGGGCATGGCGGGTCTTTCAAATCGTTTGACAATTTTATCAAACGAATGATAGACAAGGATATAAACAAACGTGCTATCGAAGCTTTTATTAAATGCGGTGTGTTTGATGAAATATCGGAAAACCGTGCTCAATTACTTGCAAATTACGAAAATGTGATGTCTTCCGTTCAACAAGAAAAGAAAAATAATGTTTACGGACAAGTTTCTATGTTTGCCGAAAACAACACACCTCAAGAAAAAGAGTATGATTATGATATTAAGGCTGATGATTTTTCCGTTCGCGAAAAGTTAGCTATGGAAAAGGAGTTTTTAGGCTTTTATATATCAGGTCATCCGCTTGATGAGTTTGAATATCTGACGGATAAAATATCTAATATTAACATAAGAACTGTGTTTGACGCAATAGAACAAAACGAAGAAGGGGAGTTCAACATAGTATCTGATGATATATCCGACGGTATGAATGTAAAGATATGCGGCATAATAAACTCGAAAAAAGAAAAAATAACAAAAAGTAACACTCAAATGGCGTTTGTTAGTTTAGAGGACTTGTATGGCAGAATAGAAATGTTGGTATTCCCGAAAGTTTATTCAATATACAAATCGGTATTAAACGTTGATGAAATAGTAGTTGTAAATGCCAGCTTAAGCATCAGGGAAGATGAAGAACCTAAACTGATATGCGAAAGTGTGTCTAAAATCAATGAAGATGCATTTACTAAACTGTTTATAAGGATAAACAATTTGGCTGAGTCAAAATTAAACGATATCAAAAAGATTTTGCAAAAACATCCCGGAAAAACGGCGGTGTATCTGTTTTTTGAAGAAACAAGAAAAACCATGATGGCATCCGATAAACTGATGGTAAAGATTAATAAAAGCTTAATTACTCAACTTGAAAGTGTAATCGGTGCGGGAAATATTCACGTAAAATAGCAAATATTGTCAGAAAAAAAGCAAAATGTATTGATTTTTTTCAAAAATTAATATAATATATACAGCAGTTGTTAACTTTTTGTGTTCAAGAAAGGAATGATTGTTTCAAATATGTGGACAGTAGTGTACATAGCACAATCTAAAGACATAGCGGAAAGACTCAGGAACGCATTGGAATCGGCAAATTTATTGGTGATGGTAAGAAATGCACAAAACGATAAAATAAACTCGCAAACAGGCACGTGTTTTGAAGTCCTTGTGCCTGATGCGGAAATACAGCAAGCACATGATATAATTATAGATTTGGATTTTTAAGAAACGGAGATTTATATGCGTAAAACAAAAATAGTATGCACATTAGGGCCCGCTACCGATGATGAAAATATTCTCAGACAGTTAATGCTCAACGGTATGGACGTTGCCCGTCTTAATTTTTCACACGGAACTCACGAGCAACATTTGGAACGAATAAACAGTTTCAAAAAAATAAGAGACGAACTCGGCTTGCCTATAGCGTTGCTTTTGGATACAAAAGGCCCTGAAATACGAATAAAAACATTTGAAAGCGGAAAAATACAGCTTAATTCTAACGACACTTTTTCACTTATGACAAAAGATATTGTCGGCAGCGAAAGGGCTGTGTCAATAACATATCCCAATTTACCTAAAGAACTTAAAGAAGGAGACCGTATTCTTATCGATGACGGTCTTATAGAGCTTGAAGTTATAAAACTGAAATCAGATGAAATAGTTTGTAATGTTAAAAACGGCGGCATTTTAAAAGATAATAAAAGTGTGAATATACCTAATGTATCTATAAAAATGCCGTATATGAGCAAAAAAGACGAAGAAGATATAATTTTCGGTATAGAAAATGACTTTGATTTTATAGCGGCGTCATTCACCAGAACGCATCTTGACGTTTTGGATATACGTAAGATACTTGAGCGGAATCATGGCGAATCAATTCAAATAATAGCTAAAATAGAAAATAACGAAGGCGTCATGAACGCCGAAAACATAATTAAAGTCAGCGACGGTATTATGGTTGCACGCGGTGATATGGGCGTTGAAATAGCGTTGGAGGATTTGCCGGTTATTCAAAAGCGGTTGATCAGATCGTGTTATAATGCCGGCAAAAAGGTTATAACCGCAACACAAATGCTCGATTCAATGATACGGAATCCGCGTCCTACCCGTGCTGAAACAACCGATGTTGCAAACGCAATCTTTGACGGCACAAGTGCTATTATGCTTTCGGGTGAGACCGCAGTAGGAAAATACCCTGTCGAAAGTGTTAAAACAATGGCAGCAATAGCAGAACGTGCCGAAAATGCAATCAATTATAAAAAACGTTTTGATGAATCTAAAATAGCCTTTGAAACTAATGCAACAAATGCTATAAGCCATGCTACATGTACCACAGCACATGATTTGGGAGCGGCGGCAATTATTACGCTTACATGCTCCGGACATACAGCAAGAATGGTGTCTAAATTCAGACCTAATTGTCCTATAATAGCCGCAACAACCAGTCAGAAGGTGTTGAGACAGCTTAATCTTTCTTGGGGTGTCGCACCTGTAATGAGCGAAGAGAGGACAAACAGTGATGAATTGTTTGATCACAGCATAGATGTTGCCCTTAAAACCGGAATAGTTAAAAACGGTGATGTGGTTGTTATCACAGGCGGTGTTCCTTTGGGCAGAAGCGGCACCACAAACATATTGAAAGTTCAGCTTCTTGGCAATGCATTATTAAAGGGAGTGGGTGTAAACGGACTTTCCGCCAGTGCCCCTCTTTGTGTTGCAAAATCTACAGAAGAAGCTTTAAGAGAATTTAACGAAGGAGATATTTTAGTTGTTCCAACAACAACAAATGAACTTCTTCCTGTTTTAAAGCATGCTGCCGGCATAATAACAGAGGAGGAAGGACTCAGCACTCATGCTGCAATAGTGGGGATGACTTTGGAAATACCTGTTATTACAGGTGCAAAAAATGCAACCGATGAGTTAAAAAACGGTGCTGTTGTAACTATGGACGCTACTCAGGGCACAATATATGGCGGCATTTCCAAAATAATATAAAGTCCGGCTTTTTGTATAACATATAAATCAATTATACTGTGGGGAATAAGATATGATTAATATACCGAATATATTAACAACTTTAAGATTTCTCTTAATACCTGTTTTTGTGCATGTGTATATGTTTTCGGATTTGGAAAATGCATCCTTGGTAGCTGCTGCTGTTCTCGCAGTCGCTTATGTTACCGACATTTTGGATGGGTATATAGCACGAAAGTATAATCAAATAACTAAATTCGGAAGATTTATGGATCCGCTGGCCGACAAACTCTTCCAGATTTGTGCACTTATTTGCATAGTTATAAAACATAATTCCGTATTTTTGCTTTGCACCGCAATTTTTATATGTGCAAAAGAATTATTATTAATAATTGGTGGAATATTCTTGTATAACAGTGCGAAAGAAAAAGTTGTTATAGCAAATTGGTTCGGTAAAATAGCGTCTTTTCTTAATATTTTTTGTATTTTTGTCATTTTGGTGTTTACAACAAATCAAATTTGGTATATAATTACGCTAATACTATTGGTTGTGTTTAATTCAATGGCGTTTATAAGTTATTATAGATCGCTGAGAAAACAGTAACAATCAAACGTAGTCTTGCCTTAAGGTTAATTTTTGGCAAGACTTTTTAATGATTTACATTAGGAATGATTTTTATGCTATTATTAAAAATAATTTCCGTGTTGATTTTAACGGTCGGTGCCGTCATGAATTTCACGGCTAAGTTCATTGTAAAAAATGAAAACAATGAGTACACAGAAGAGGAATATACCAAAAAAGTAGTTGGTATCAAAAATATTTCCTTTGTAATTGTGTCCGTTGGTGTTATAGGTATTTTGTATGCTTGGAGAAATTAAATTTATAGAAAAGGTTGTGCTATTTTAATGAAAGAAAATATTGCCTCGGTTTACGACCCTAAACAGGTTGAAGACAGAATATATAAAGATTGGGTAGATAACGGATATTTTCACGCTGAAGTTGACAGTAAAAAAGAGCCCTTCACAATAGTTATCCCGCCGCCAAACGTTACAGGTCAGCTGCATATGGGACACGCTTTGGACGAAACATTTCAGGATATAATCATACGATATAAACGTATGCAAGGCTTTTCGGCGTTGTGGGTGCCGGGAACAGATCATGCCGGAATTGCAACTCAAATCAAGGTTGAAGCTAATTTAAGAGAAGAAGGTCTTACGCGTTACGATTTAGGCCGCGAAAAGTTCTTGGAGCGTGTATGGGACTGGAAAAACACATACGGCAACAGAATTATTAATCAGCTCAAAAAGCTTGGTGCTTCGTGCGATTGGGACAGAGAGCGTTTTACAATGGATGAAGGCTGTTCAAAAGCTGTAAGAGAAGTGTTTGTTAATTTGTACAACAAAGGTCTGATATATCAGGGCAGCAGAATAATCAACTGGTGTCCTAATTGTGTTACCGCTTTGTCGGACGCTGAAGTTGAGTACACGGAGCAAGAGGGACATTTTTGGCATATAAAATATCCTGTTAAAGATTCTGACGAATTTGTTGTCATAGCAACAACAAGGCCTGAAACTTTGTTGGGCGATACTGCCGTTGCTGTACATCCGGATGATGAACGTTATACGAAGCTGGTTGGTAAAACAGTTATCCTGCCGCTTGTCAACAGAGAAATACCTGTAATTGCCGACGAATATGTTGACAAAGAATTTGGTACTGGTGTTGTTAAAATAACCCCTGCACATGACCCTAACGACTTTGAAGTCGGTTTAAGACACAATCTTGAACAAATAAGAGTTATGAACGATGATGCCTCCATTAACAATCTTGGCGGTAAATATGCGGGCATGGACAGATATGCCGCCCGCAAAGCAATAGTTGAAGATTTGCAAGCACTTGGTTTGCTTGTTAAAATAGAACCTCACGTACACAATGTAGGACAATGTTATCGTTGCGGAACAACTGTTGAGCCTATAACATCAAAGCAGTGGTTTGTTAAGATGGAGCCTCTTGCGAAACCTGCTATAGAAGCGGTAAAGACAGGCGATATAGAGTTTATCCCCGACAGATTCAGTAAAATATACCTTAATTGGATGGAAAACGTTCACGATTGGTGTATTTCCCGTCAGTTGTGGTGGGGACACAGAATTCCTGCTTTTTACTGTGAAAAATGTGGTGAAACAACCGTTTCCAAAGAGGATATAACAGTATGCCCTAAATGCGGCGGCAAAGTTAAGCAGGATGATGACGTGCTTGACACTTGGTTCAGCTCGGCTCTTTGGCCGTTCTCAACACTGGGATGGCCTGATAATACTGAAGAATTAAAATATTTTTATCCTACAAACGTGCTTGTTACTGCGTACGATATAATCTTCTTCTGGGTTGCAAGAATGATATTTTCAGGTCTTGAGCATATGAAAGAAAGACCGTTTAAACACGTGTTTATTCATGGTTTAGTGCGTGATGCGAACGGTTTAAAGATGTCTAAGTCTTTGGGCAACGGCATAGACCCATTGGAAATTATCGACAAATACGGTGCGGATGCGTTAAGATTTTCACTTGCAACGGGTAATTCGCCGGGAAATGATATGCGTTTTTACATTGAAAAGGTTGAGGCAAGCCGCAACTTTGCAAATAAAATTTGGAACGCATCGCGTTTTGTGCTTATGAATTTGGACATAAACGATGTAAAATTGCCTGAAACAAAAGATCTTCAGCTTGAAGATAAATGGATATTAAGCAAGTTTAATACATTGGTTAAAGAAGTTACCGATAACTTAAATAAATATGAGTTAGGTATAGCTGTGTCTAAATTATACGATTTTATTTGGGACGATTTCTGCGACTGGTACATTGAAATTGTTAAGCCGAGACTTTTCGATAAACAAAACGGCACAAGAGAAACAGCACAGTACGTGTTGACATATGTTTTGTCAAATACTATGAAATTGTTACATCCGTTCATGCCGTTTATCACAGAGGAAATTTGGCAACATCTTCCGCATGAGGGAAAGAGTATCGTTATTTCTGATTGGTGTGTATATAATGAAAATCTGAACTTTGAACAAGCGGAAAATGAAATGCAAATTGTTATGAACGCAATATCTGCAATACGCAACAGACGTAACGAGATGAATGTTCCTCCTTCAAAAAAGGCAAAGGTAATAGTTGTAACGCCTATTGCAAATGTTTTTGAAAATTGTCGATTGTTTATGGAAAAACTTGCGTATGCATCCGAAATGATCGTTACAGACAAAAAACAGGCAATAGATAATGCGGTGCAAATAATTGTTGACAATGCGGAAATATTGCTTCCGTTAAGCGAACTGATAGACAGAGACAAAGAAATAGAACGTCTTACAAAAGAAAAGCAACGTTTGGAAGGCGAGCTTAAAAGAGTTGAAGGCAAGCTTAACAATGCCGGATTTATTGCAAAAGCTCCTGCAGATTTAGTGGAAGCGGAACGTAAAAAAGCACAGTCATATAAGGAAATGTATGATAAAACAATAGAAAGTTTAAATGCTTTAAAATAGCCACAACGGGGTGGAGAATTAACCTCCACTCCTTTTCCTTGTTTAACTATTAATTGGAGATTGATTTAAAATGACGTATAAAGAGGCGATAGAGTATATTCATTCCACTTTGAAATTCGGTTCTAAATTGGGCTTGGATAATATTCGTTATCTGTTAAATTTATTGGGTAACCCTCATGAAAAGCTTAAAATAATACACATCGCCGGAACTAACGGTAAAGGCTCAACATCTGCCATGATAGCGAATACATTGCAAGGACACGGATATAAAACCGGCTTGTATACATCGCCGTATGTGGAAGTGTTTAACGAACGCATACGGATTAATGATGAATATATTTCAGATGAGGATATTGCACAGTTAACATCAGAATTAAAAACGCATATTAAAACTATGATTGATAACGGCAGAAACCATCCTACGGAATTTGAAATAATAACAGCAATGGCATTTGCATACTTTGAACGTCAAAAATGTGATTTTGTGGTTTTAGAAGTTGGAATGGGCGGCAGGTTAGATGCCACAAATGTTGTTGAAAATCCGCTTTTATCCGTTATAACCGCAATTGATTTTGACCATACCGAATATCTTGGCGACACAATTTTAAAAATTGCATTTGAAAAATGCGGTATAATCAAGAAAAATTCATGTGTTGTAACATATTCGAATCAACTTCCGGACGCATTTGACATTATTAAAAAAACATGTGCCGAAAAGAATTCAAAGCTGATAGTTGCAAATGAGCCTGAAAATATAGTATCAACCCTTCATGGAAACACATTTGACATTAAAGGTCATACATACAAAACAAATCTTATAGGAATGTACCAGGCATACAATGCATCAACAGCAATAACAGCTTTAAATATGCTTAACGAGTACGGATATACAAATTTATCGCAGCGTGATATAGAAAACGGGATTATGTCAACACGTTGGAAGGGCAGATTTGAAATTGTGCGTAGCAACCCTCTTACCATTTTGGACGGAGGTCATAACTTAAATGGCGTTACAGCTCTTGTGCAATCTTTGAAAAAAATAATCAATAATGAAAAGCTTATAATTGTTGTAGGTATGCTTAAAGATAAACAATATCCGGAATGTATAGAAAAGCTTTCGGAAATTGCAGAGGAATTTATTTGCACAGATGTTCCGAGTCCGCGGTATGAATCTGCATATGAGCTTCAAAAACATGCTGCTAAATATTGTAATAAAGTAACTGTTGAGCCTGATTGCAGAAAAGCGGTGGATGTTGCTTTGGAAAAAGCAAAAGGGCAGGGGAGAATGCTGTGCATAACCGGGTCTTTGTATTTGATTGGCGATATATACGGTTATATAAATAAAAATAAGTAAAAATATTAAGGGGATTTTGAGTATGAACGGAATATTATCGGTTTCTGTAGCTTTGCTGGCAGGATTACTTATGACGCGACTGTTTAAAATTTTTAAGCTTCCGTCAGTAACTTCATATCTTATTGCAGGAGTATTGATTGGACCGTACTGTATCGGTGCTTTGCATCTTAAAAGCTTTGGTTTTCACTCTGCGGAAGAAGTTAATCAGCTTGCGATACTTTCAGATGTTGCTTTAGGTTTTATTGCCTTCTCCATAGGCAGTGAGTTCAAAAAAAGCGAGCTTGAAAAAACCGGCAAACAAGCACTTATAATAGGAGTTCTACAAGCTGTTACGGCAACGGTGTTTGTTGATTTGGCTTTATATGCTTTTCATCTGTTAATGCCGGATAAGCTTTCTGTTCCACAGCTTATAACTTTAGGTGCTATAGCAACAGCAACAGCACCTGCGGCAACATTGATGGTCGTTAAGCAGTATAAAGCAAACGGTCCGCTAACAAAGCTGTTGCTGCCGATAGTAGCATTGGATGACGCTGTCGGTCTGATTGTGTTTGCGGTTTCTTTCGGAATAGCGAAAACATTGGTATCGGGAACGGTTGATCTTGTTTCAATAATAGTAAATCCTATAATTGAAATTGTAGCGTCATTAGCTTTCGGTGCTTTGATGGGGTATCTGCTTACATATTTGGAAAAAATGTTCAATTCAAACACAAACCGTCTTAATCTGACCATAGGCCTTGTTTTATTGACGGTGGCATTGACGTCGGTTAATTTTGAAATAGGCAATGTACGCATAGCATTTTCTCCGTTGCTTACGTGTATGATGCTTGGAACTGTATTTTGTAATATTTGTCCGCTCGCCGATAATCTTATGGGTGCGTCCGATAAATGGACATCACCGTTGTTCGCGGTGTTCTTTGTAATGAGCGGCGCGGCACTGGAAATGAATGTTTTTACGGATATGGCTATAGTTATAATCGGATTGATTTACATAATTTTCCGTTCTTTGGGCAAATATTTGGGTACATATTTCAGTGCTAAGGCTACCAAATGCTCTGACAGTATATGTAAATATTTAGGCGTTACACTTTTGCCGCAAGCCGGCGTTGCACTCGGTATGTGCATAACGGCAATGCAAATTGGTGAGCAGGGACATTTAATAAGAAACATTACCTTGTTTGCTGTTTTGATATATGAGCTTGTCGGTCCGTTGTTTACAAAAATGTCGCTTATGGCAGCCGGTGAAATTAAGCCTATGCCTGATGAAGTCAAAAACCGTCGTGAAATATTGCTTAAAAACAGCAAATAAATTAATAAATTAATTGCAATAGATATAATTATGTGATAGAATTATTGCAAATGCAAAATATGGCAAGTAATAATGTTAATATTGTTTTTGTATAATAATATTTAGGGGGAAATAGGTTAATGGAAGTTAGGTTAATGGAAGTTTTGGCATTTATTCTATACTTTGTCTTAGTGCTCGGTATAGGCATCACATTCTTTATACGTTCAAAGGGTGCGGGCGAGAAAGAATATTTTTTGGGCGGACGTTCAATCGGACCGTGGATCGCCGCACTATCGGCACAAGCATCTGATATGAGTGCGTGGCTTTTGATGGGCCTTCCGGGAAGTATTATCGCATTCGGCTTGGGACAGGCATGGATTGGTATAGGTCTTGCATTGGGTACTGCCCTTAACTGGATTTTTGTTGCAAAAAGATTAAGAAATTTTTCTGCTGAGGCTAACGACTCAATCACCTTACCGCAATATCTGTCAAACAGATTTGCAACCAAAAGTCCCGTTTTACAAATTGTATCGGCAATTATATTTTTGGTATTCTTCACAGTTTATGTTGCATCAAGCTTTGTTGCAGGAACTTCGGTGTTCACAACTGTGTTCCAAGGTTTAAGCAAAGAAACAGCAATGCTTATATTTGCCGCTATTATTTTGGCATACACATTCTTAGGCGGTTTTAAAGCCGTTTGCTGGACAGACTTCTTCCAGGGCATGCTGATGCTTATTGCTCTTGTTTCAGTTCCTATCGTTGCGTATGTTGTGATGGATATGGACGCATCGTCTCTTTCTCAGGTTTATTCATATGTTGATAACGGCAAAGTGGTTGACTGTACGTTTACGTCAAATCTTTTCTCTGCAAGTTGGAAGGAAATTGCATCAGGTCTCGGATGGGGCTTGGGCTATTTCGGTATGCCTCACATTTTAGTTCGCTTTATGTCGATTAAAGATGCTAAAATGGTTAAAAAGAGTGCTGCAATAGCAATTATTTGGGTTGTTGTTGCGTTGCTTTCTGTAATTGTAATGGCATATTTCGGCAGAATGACTGTTGCTGAAGAATTGCTTACACAAGGCAAACAGTCTATGGTATTTATCGTGCTGGCAAGAAAGCTGTTCCCTTCCTTTATTGCAGGATTGTTGATGGCAGCAATTATTGCGGCATCAATGTCTACTGCTGACTCTCAACTGTTGGTTGCATCTTCCTCTTTTACAAGCGATATTTATAAGCCTGTTATAAGAAAAAATGCGTCTGACAAAGAAGTATTATGGATAGGAAGAATAGTTGTTCTTATAGTTGCTATTGTTGCATACTTTATCGCAAGCAGTAACGGTTCCGGTGCACAAGCAATCATGAATATGGTTGAAAATGCTTGGGCAGGATTCGGCTCAGCGTTTGGCCCTGTAATCATTCTTTCGCTTTTCTGGCGACGATTTACATACAAAGGTGCTGTGGCAGGCGTAATTGGTGGTGCTGTAACTGATGTTTTGTGGTTGTTGTTTATGAGCGGCACCGGCATTTATGAAATCATTCCGGGCTTTATAGTTGGCGGAGTTTTAGCGGTTGTTGTTACATTGTTGGACAAACAGCCTGCTCCGGAAGTTTGTGCCATATTCGATGCAGCAACAAAACAAGATAATTAATCTGTTTTTACAACTTGGCTGACTGCAAAAAGTCAATTCTGCCAAAAACGATGTTGAATCTTTTTTAACGCAAAATCAAGAAATGGCACGGATTTGCTTTGTCCGTGCCATTCATTAATGTAATAAAAGTGTTTCAAGTGAGGGTCAATAATGGAGACGTGGATAATATTCGTGCTGTTTTACGGCGTTTTAAAAGGCTTGCGAGAGCCGATTAAGAAGAGATTGCTTCGCGATATAAGTGTGTTGTCGGCATTATTCGGCTATACATTTATAGGCTTTTT
Organism: uncultured Clostridia bacterium; assembly: GCA_905233855.1. Taxonomy (GTDB): domain Bacteria; phylum Bacillota; class Clostridia; order UBA1381; family CAJOGA01; genus CAJOGA01. The sequence continues at coordinate 6,397 of CAJOGA010000023.1, read as the reverse complement.
AATGTCTGTTCCCACAGCATCGGGTGTTTTTTCCTTTCCGCCGCATTTGTTTTTCTTCATTGCAGTTAAATCATTATCGGTTTTTGTTGCTTGGATTTTAAGCTTTATAGGCATAAAGAAAATACCTGTCAGCACATACGGAATATTTGATATGTCAAGAGTGATATTTTCCACGTTGTTAGGCGTAGCGTTTTTTCACGAAAGTCTTACAGTTAAAGGCGTAGCAAGTTTGCTTCTTGTGATAGGCGGTTTATACTTTGCGAACCGGAAAAAGGTTGCAACAAAAGAGCAATATGAATATAAATACGTGTGGTATGTGTTGTTAAGCTGTTTCTTCAATGCCATTTCGGGTATGATGGATAAATACATAATGTCCACGGGAGAAATAACTTCATCGGCATTACAATTTTGGTTCATGCTTTTACTTTCTGTTTTTTATTTGGTATACATGCTTATAAAAAAGGAAAAAATAGAACTAAAGAAGATATTTACAAACCCATGGACGTATTTGTTGAGCTTTTCACTTATATTCGGCGACAGACTGCTGTTTATTGCAAATTCAAATCCAAACAGTAAGGTAACTATTATGACGCTTTTAAAACAAAGCTCATCTGTCATAACTCTTTTGTGCGGCAAATTTATATATAAAGAAAAAAACATGCTGAGAAAAGCACTGTGTATTTTGGTTATCGTTGCAGGTATAGTATTGTCGGTATTATAAAATAGGGTAGGGGATTTGACTGTTACAACTGTTTTATGTTATAGTGTTTAAAAGAGAAAATATAAATTTTTTAAGGATTGATTAAAAATGCAAAAAATAAAAATATGTGATAACATAAATCTTAATTATATTCAGGAAACAAAATTTAAAACAACAACTATTGGCACGTACATTCACAGACCGTTAAACGCAAAAGACGCAACAAAGAATGCACTAATACCGTATATGCTCCGCCGCGGATGTGCAAAATATCCGTCCACAAGATTACTTGAAGAACATTTGGATGATTTGTACGGTGCAAAAATGTATCACTCTGTTGAAAAAAAGGGCGAAGATCAAATTTTGGGAATATCGTTCAAAATTGTATCCGACAAATATTTGCCGGATAATGTCAGCATAACCGATTCTATAACAGACTTAATGCTGTCGGTTGTATTTGAACCTTTGTTAGAAAATAATTCCTTCAATACATCATATTTTGAACAGGAAAAAAAGACGATTAAAGAAGAAATAGAAAATCTTATAAATGATAAACGTGATTATGCCGTGTGGAGATGCTTTGAGGAAATGTGTAAAAACGAAGCGTACGGTGTATATAAGCTTGGAAGTATTGAACAGCTTGATAAGATTACCCCTCAAGAGTTGTATAGCCATTATAAAGACATTATATCATCATCGTTCATAGATATTTTTATTTGCGGTGAAGTTGATTTTGACGCTGTATGCAACAAAATAAGACAATTCGTGTCGGGAATGAAATTTAACGCCGTACAGTATCCTGAAACAGCATTTAATCCGGCTGGTGATGTCAAACATTTTGAAGACATTATGGACGTTAATCAAGGAAAATTATCGCTTGGCTTCAGAACTAATATTAAGCCGACAGACAGCGATTATTATGCTTTGGTTGTGTTTAACAGCATATTCGGTGGCGGTGCACATTCCAAACTGTTTAACAACGTACGTGAAAAACTGAGCTTGGCATATTATGTTTTCAGCCGTTTGGAAAAATATAAAGGGTTGATGATAGTCAGCAGCGGCATAGAATTTGCAAATTATCAGAAAGCGTATGACGAGATTTTTGTTCAGCTCGATGCTGTAAAAAGCGGCGATATATCTGACAATGAATTATTTGTTGCAAAGTCAGCATTGATAAATACTGTGGAATCTTATAAAGATGAACAAGGATATTTGAGGAATTTTTATTTGTCTGAACTTGTTGCAAACACAAATAATACAATAGACGGTTATATTGAAAAAATCAAGGCTGTTACTATAGCAAATAAAATAGTGCTTGACACCGAATATTTTCTTAAAGGAACGGAGGCGTAATGATGAATATAATTGAACGCACGGACAAAGCAACAAATGAAACTTTGTTTTATACAAAACATCCTTCGGGATTGGACATATATATACAAAAAAAGAGCGAATATAAAAAATGCCATGCTATCTTTGCGACAAAATACGGCTCTATAGACTCTTCTTTCGTCGTTCCCGGTGAAGATGTTACAACAACTGTTCCTGACGGTATAGCACATTATTTGGAGCATAAAATGTTTGAAGAACCCGACGACAGCAATGTTTTTGATAAATTTGCTCAACATGGTGCATCTGCAAATGCTTTTACAAGCTTTGACAAAACAGCGTATTATTTTACTTGTACATCGGATTTTTATCAAAATCTTGCAACTCTTTTAGGCTTTGTTCAAAGACCCTATTTTACAGACGAAAATGTGCAAAAGGAGCAGGGAATAATAGGGCAGGAAATAAGAATGTATGATGACAGTCCTAACTGGAGACTGTTTTTTAACACGTTAAACGCGTTGTATAACAAACATACAATAAAAAAGGACATTGCCGGCACAGTGGAAAGTATCGCTCAAATTTTTATATAAATGTTACAACACATTCTATAATTTAAATAATATGGTGCTGTTTGTAATAGGCGGTGTAGATGTGGATAAAACATTGGAATGTATTAACGCCAACATTGTACAAAAACCGTCTTCAAGCGAACCTATAAAACGCGTATATCCGGTTGAAGATAAAAAAATAAATCAAAAATATATTCAGCAGAATCTCAGTGTATCAATACCGCTGTTTATGATTGGATTTAAAGATACGGAGGTATCGGAAAATCCGCAGGAATTGTTGAAAAAATCTATTGAATGTGAAATTATTTCCAAAATTTTGTTCGGAAAAAGTGCGGAATTATACAGAATTTTGTATGATAATGGACTTATTAACGATAACTTCGGTGCTGAGTATTCATTCAGTGCACTCTATGAAAACAGCTTTGCACATTATATTATAGAAGGTGAATCATCAAATCCTCAAAAAGTATTTGATGAAGTGATAAGCTATATTAAAACCATGCAGAATAACGGAATTCCTGTTGAAATATTTGAAAGAGCTAAAAAAGTTGTCTGGAGTGAATATATTACATTATTCAATAATATAGAAAATGTGTCGCACGCATTTATAGATTTCTTATTTAAAGGAATTAATTTATTTGAATATTCAGAAGTATATAACACAGTAACAATTGACAGCACAACAAACAGACTTCATAAATTATTTAAAGATGACAATGTTGTGTTATCGGTTGTTAAACCTAATGATCAGTAATACAAAAATCAAACCACGCATGTTCTTGTAATTAAGTACAGCACATATGCGTGGTTTTTGGTTATTAAATGATATTAGGAATAAACCAATAAAAAACCATCATCCAAGTAATATAAAGAGCGATTTATATTACTTGGATGATGGTACTAATTTTTACTTGTTTTCCAAAGCGTCAATCTTGTCTAAACGATTTTGATGCCTTCCCCCCATAAAATCATTGTTTAACCATTGGTCTATGATATCAAATGCAATTTCATTACCGATAACCCGTGCACCCATACAAATAACATTTGCATTATTATGCTGTTTTGTCATTTTGGCAGTATATCCGTTAGAACACAATGCTGCACGGATACCTTTGATTTTATTTGCGGCAATGGACATTCCTATGCCGGTGCCGCAAATAAGAATACCGCCATCTTTACATTCACCGTTTACAACAGCTTCACACACAGGTTTAGCAACATCAGGATAATCTATACTTTCTTGACTATATGTACCAAAATCTTTATATTCAATGTTTTTATCTGAAAGATATTGTTTTATTTGTTCTTTTAATATATATCCGCCATGATCGCAGCCTATTGCTATCATTTTATTTTCTCCCTTTCGTCGTACTCACGTTCAGCCTGAGGTTTTCTTAAATATCTCAAAGACACATCTTTATATGTTACAGCTTGAGAGTTATAATATTTTTCCAAGCCGCATTGCAATACCGATGCAGGATTTTGCATTCTCAGATTTGCCGGTGCGAACATGTGTCTTTCATAATTTGCTTTAATATAGTCTTGATACACGCTTACACCGTCGCCCAAAAACACAGCAGTTTCGTTTTTTTTGTCTATAATATCAAGCAGGATTTTAATATCCATTGCATCTTCATCTATACACAATTCTATCTTGCCGTTTATACGTTTATACCCTGCTGTATACACCTGATTGCGTCTGGCATCCATTATAGGAACTATGAGAGCGTCTGAAAAAGCAATATTATATGCCAAAGCTTCCAATGTGCTGACCTGCACCACAGGCTTGTTTAAAGCATGTGCAAACGCTTTTACTATTGACGAGCCTATTCTCAAACCTGTAAATGAGCCGGGACCGTTTGTGTAGACAAATAAATCAACATCTTCTATTTGCATGTTTGAATTTTTCAAAGCCTCATCAATCATAGGCATAATAGTTTGCGAATGTGTTTTTTTGTTATTTATTGATTGAGAACTTGTAATGTTATTATCAATGCTTATTGCCACACCGGCAATATTAGATGATGTGTCTACGGCTAAAACTTTCAAAGCTATTTATCTCCTCTTTTTTCAATGACGATTTTCCGGTAATCCTCACCTTGTGATATGTCTTTTGATATAAAAACATCATATCTGTTTTGCGGCAAAACCGGCTCAATATTATTTGCCCATTCAATTATAGAAACCGCATCAGAATATACATATTCGTCATATCCGACATCAAAAATCTGTTCATAATCTTCTATTCTGTACGCATCAAAATGATATACGGTAAAATTTTTGCCATTATATTCATTAACTATGTTAAAAGTGGGGCTGTTCACATACTCCCCTACCCCAAGCCTTTTTGCCAAAGCTTGCACAAATACCGTTTTGCCGACGCCTAAATCACCGTACAGACATATAACATCGCCGCTGACAATTCCTGCTGCAAATTTATCCGCTATATTTGATGTATCGTTTATGGATTTTGAAATATATATCATGATAAGCCCCATTAATTTTAAATATTAATTTTCAAAAACATCGAAGCATCTTATTTTAGAAAATCAATCAGAATAAACCCACAATCTGTCCGTCGTCTAATATATCTATTTTCTCTGCTGCAGGTGTTTTAGGAAGTCCCGGCATAGTCATTATATTACCGGTAAGCACAACTATAAAGCCTGCACCGTTGGAAATACGAACCTCGGACACTTTTATATCAAAATCTTCGGGTCTACCCAAAAGATTAGGATTATCAGACAGTGAATATTGGGTTTTAGCCACACAAACAGGCTTTTTATCAAGATTCAGCTCTTCCAATTTTTTTATTTGCTTTTCTGCTTTTGCGGTATATGTTACCGATTTCCCACCGTATATTTGTGTAACAATTGTTTGTATTTTATCTTTGATGCTGTTATTAACATCGTATAAAAATTTAAATTCGGTCTTCTTTTCAACAGTATCTATAACCAATTCAGCCAAATCAATGCCGCCGTCGCCGCCGTTGGCAAATACATCTGATATAGCAAAGCCAACACCTGCATCGGAACATATTTGCGATACATATTCGATTTCTTCGTCAGAATCCGTATTGAACTTATTTAATGTTACAATGACATTCAAACCATATTTTTTCATATTTTCTATGTGCTTTTGTAAATTACAGATACCCTTTTTTAAAGCTGAAAGATTAGGGACATTCAAATCATTTATTTTCACGCCGCCATTATATTTTAATGCTCTTACGGTTGCAACAATAACAACAGCATCAGGATGAATACCGGCAAATCTGCATTTTATGTCAAGAAACTTTTCAGCACCTAAATCTGCACCGAATCCCGCTTCGGTAATAACATAATCCGCAAGCTTTAACGCTGTTTTTGTAGCCCGGATGCTGTTGCATCCGTGTGCTATGTTAGCAAACGGACCGCCATGCATAAGACAAGGCGTATTTTCCAAAGTTTGCACTAAATTCGGTTTTATGGCGTCTTTCAAAATCAGAGTCATCGCACCCTGGGCATTTAAATCAGACGCTTTAACAATTTCTCCGGAACGATTATAACCTATTATTATTTCTCCTAAACGCTGTTTCATATCGTTCATATCTTTGGAAAGACATAAAATAGCCATAATTTCAGATGCCACCGTAATCATAAAGCCATCTTCTCTCGGCACGCCGTTTGTTTTGCCGCCCATTCCGATAACTATATTTCTAAGTGCTCTGTCATTTATATCCAAAACGCGTTTAAAGCTTATAGATGTAACATCAATATCAAGAGCATTTCCGTGATGTATATGATTGTCTATCATAGAT
>CAJOGA010000022.1 GCA_905233855.1 uncultured Clostridia bacterium | reverse complement strand
CAAGCAAAAAACATTCGACGCACACACCGACAGGTCTTCGCAGGGGATTCTCACCCCATTCCCTTTTCACTGACTATGCCTTGACACAACGCCTTTTGCAGCATAATCAACACTTTGTGTGAAATATAACTTTTAAACTCAATGCATTATACCATATGTTTACTGATAAATCAATACAAAAGCTTAAATATTTTGTTGAATTATGAAAGTATTTAGGCGGTATTTAAAAAAATTTTATCAAGTTCAAAACATTTTCTCAATATCTTTGCCGAATTTTCCGACAAGTTCTTTGTTATTGCACAATCAATCCCTTTTGTGTTTCTTTTTGGTTCCATACCCTTTCAAAATATAAATTCACACATAATACTGTTGCTGACATCTATTCCCTTATCGGTTAAAAAATAGCGGTTTTTATCATGCTGCATATGTTCCGATTTTATAAATTTATCAAGCACAGTTCCGTAAACATCATTCAGATGCTTTCTAAACCGCCTGTAAAATTCGTCTTCACAAATTCCCTCGCTTGTTCTTAAGCCCATAATAACAAATTCTTCCATAGCATCGGTTTGTGTGAGGATATTTTTTTCGCAAACCGTATTTTCGCATGATAAGTATTTGTTCAAATCCGTTGTGTTGGAATATCTTTCATTGTTCACGTACGAATGTGCGGCAACGCCCAAGCCGATATACTCATCGCAATGCCAATATTTTAGATTGTGTTTTGACTCATACCCTTCCTTTGCGTAATTGGATATTTCATAACGGTTAAATCCGTAGTTTTGCAGATACCGCTTTGTAAAACTGTAGATTTCACGGTCGGTGTCATCATCAAGAATGGAAAAAGCGTTGTTTTTGTATGCGTCATACAGCGGTGTACCTTCTTCAAGAATAAGACTATAACACGAAATATGCTCTACATCATGCTCTGCCGCTATATCAAGCGATGTTTTAAACGTATCCAACGTCTGGTTCGGCAAGCCCGACATCAAGTCTATATTAATATTTTTAAACCCGGCTCTCTTTGCTGATTCTATCGTGTCCGACGCTTCTTTTGCGTTATGTATCCTGCCCAAAAATTCAAGTTCCTCATCAACAAACGACTGCACTCCTATGCTTATCCTATTGATGCCCGATTCAAGCATATCCGACAGTTTTGAGTCATTGACCGTTTTGGGGTTGGCTTCAATGCTGATTTGAGCATTATTCAAAACATCAAAATTTTCATAACACGCATTCATCAAACGTTTTATATCGTAATCAGACAGTACAGACGGCGTGCCTCCTCCGATATAAACAGTGTCAACAGAGACATGCGGGTAATTATTCATTTCCTTTATAACTCTGTCAACATATTGTGAAAAGCGGGAGGTCTGGCCTGTAAAAGAAACAAAATCACAATATTTACATTTTCGTACACAAAACGGTATATGTATATAAAGTCCGTAACTCATCATATTCTCCAATATCAAAAATGGCAATAAAGTCATACGACCTTATTGCCATTTCATCATGATTTATGACTTTTGATTATTCAAAAAGCTTAGCGTAGTTGATTAAATGTTCATATTTATCTTTAGCTTGCTGTTCTGCTTCGGTGAACAGTTCTTCTGCTCTTTCAGGGAACTTACGAGCCAATGAACTGTATCTTACTTCGTTCATAATAAAGTCTCTGTAAGATTCACCAGGAGCTTTGGAATCCATCTGGAACGGATTCTTTCCTTCTGCGGATAATCTCGGGTCAAATCTGAATGTATGCCAGTAGCCTGCCAATACAGCATTCTTTATAATCTTCTGCGTATCGGTCATACCGCCTTTGATACCATGGTTGATACATGGAGCATAGCCGATGATTATTGAAGGACCGTGGTAGCTTTCAGCTTCTTTAATTGCTTTAACCGTCTGAGCCATATCGTATCCGAGAGCAACCTGTGCAACGTATACATAGCCGTAAGACATAGCGATTTCAGCAAGGTTTTTCTTCTTGAGCGGTTTGCCGCCTGCCGCAAACTGTGCAACAGCACCGGTAGGTGTTGATTTAGATGCCTGACCGCCTGTGTTGGAGTAAACTTCTGTATCAAATACCATGATATTGATATCTTCACCGGAAGCTATAACGTGGTCTAAACCGCCGAAACCGATATCGTATGCCCAACCGTCTCCGCCGAATATCCAAACAGATTTCTTGGACAAATATTCTTTTAAGCTCAATACTTCTTTGCATGCATCAGAACCGCAAGCTTCCAAAGCAGCTATAAGCTCTTCTGTAGGCTTAGCATTGTCAGCTCCGCTGTTATATGTCTCTTTCCATGCAGCGGCAGCCTTTTTAACGTCTTCACAATCAATAGCGTCAATCTGTTCAGCCAGTCTGCTTCTGATTTGCTTTGATGCAATAGCCATACCCAAACCGTGTTCAGCATTGTCTTCAAACAAGGAGTTTGCCCAAGCAGGACCGTGTCCGTTATGGTCAACTGTGTATGGAGTTGAAGGTGCGGAACCGCCCCAGATCGACGAACAACCTGTTGCATTTGAAATATATGCTCTGTTACCTGTCATCTGTGTGATAAGTTTAGCGTACGGTGTTTCACCACAACCTGCACAAGCTCCGGAGAACTCTAACAACGGTTGATGGAACTGAGAATTTTTAACTGTCATAGGAGCAGCAAGAACATCTTCTTTAACAGATAATTTAATACCGTAATCAAAGTATGCTTGTTTATCTCTCTGAGTGTCGATAGGCTTCATAACAAGAGCCTTTTCTTTAGCAGGACAAACTTTTACACAGTTGCCGCAGCCGCTACAGTCAAGAACTGTTACACCCATTGTAAATTCATAATTTTCCATGCCTTTACCGATCATTTTCTTATGTGTCATGCCGGCAGGAGCATTTGCAACTTCTTCAGCATTCATAACGAACGGACGTATTGCAGCATGAGGACAAACGATTGAACATTGGTTACACTGTATACAATTATCGCTTATCCATTCAGGAACATCAACTGCTATACCTCTCTTTTCGTATGCAGCCATACCCTGAGGCATATGACCGTCTACCATATTCAAATCTTTGAATGTGGAAACAGGTATCTTATCGCCGCGTTGAGCGTTGCAAGGAATCAATATTTTTTCAACAAATTCCGGAACTTCTGCAGCAGATTTTTCAGCATCAACAGCATTTTTCCAATCTGCAGGAACATCTATCTTTTTGATATTCTTTTCGCCTTCTGCTATTGCAGCATGGTTCATGCTTACTATCTTCTCGCCTTTTGCTGCGAATGATTTCACAACAGCGTCTTTCATATAGCCGACAGCATCATCGAACGGAATAACGTTTGCAATTTTAAAGAATGCAGACTGCAAAACGATAGATGTTTTGTTGCCGAGTCCCAATTCTTTCGCAATACCGATAGCGTCGATAGTGTACAGAGAAATGTTATTATCAGCTATATATTTCTTTGCTTTTGCCGGAAGTTTTTCGGAAAGCTCATTAACATCCCATGCACAGTTGAGCAAGAAGCTGCCGCCCGGTACCAGGTCTTCAACCATATCATATTTATCTACATAAGACGGGTTATGGCAAGCAACAAAGTTTGCTTTATTTATAAGATATGTTGATTTAATAGGCTTTTTACCGAATCTTAAGTGAGATACTGTTATACCGCCGGACTTTTTAGAGTCGTATGCAAAATATGCCTGAGCGTACAAGTCTGTATGGTCGCCGATAATCTTAATAGAGTTTTTGTTGGCACCAACAGTACCGTCCGAGCCAAGACCCCAGAACTTACAAGCTGTGTTACCTTCTGCTGATGTGTCAGGATTTTCTTCTCTCGGCAATGAGAGATTTGTAACGTCATCATCGATTGACAAAGTGAATGATTTTACAGGATTTGCACTGTCAAGGTTTTTGTATACAGCAATTATGTCAGCCGGGATAGTGTCTTTTGAGCCAAGACCGTATCTGCCGCCGATAATCATTGGTATATTTGTCTGACCGTTGTAGCAAGCACAAACGTCAAGATACAAAGGTTCACCTATTGAGCCCGGTTCCTTTGTTCTGTCAAGAACTGCAATTTTCTTACATGTTGCAGGAACAGCTTTAAGGAATGCTTCAACAGGGAAAGGTCTGTAAAGTCTTACTTTTAACAAACCTACTTTTTCGCCCTTAGCCATCAAATAGTCGATAGTTTCTTCTATTGTTTCACAAACAGAACCCATTGCAACTATTACTTTTTCAGCATCAGGAGCACCGTAGTAGTTAACCAGTTTATAATCTGTGCCGATTTTTGCATTAACTTTGTTCATGTATTCTTCAACTACAGCAGGAACATTAGCATAGTATGTGTTACATGCTTCTCTGTTTTGGAAGAATATATCAGGGTTTTGAGCACTACCTCTCAAAACAGGACGTTCAGGGTTTAAAGCGTTGTTTCTGAATTCCTGAACAGCTTGTTTGTCAAGCATTTCTTCCAGATCTTTATAATCCCAAACTTCGATTTTGTCGATTTCGTGAGATGTTCTGAAACCGTCAAAGAAGTGAAGGAACGGAACCCTTCCTTTTATTGCGGAAAGATGAGCTATTGCACCAAGATCCATAACTTCCTGCGGACTGTTGGAGCAAAGCAATGCATAGCCTGTCTGACGGCAAGCCATAACGTCCGAATGATCACCGAAGATATTCAAAGCGTGAGACGCAACGCATCGTGCACTTACGTGGATTACCGACGGTAACAATTCACCTGCCATTTTATACATATTAGGGATCATTAACAACAAACCCTGTGATGCAGTGTAGGTTGTTGTGAGTGCACCTGCTGCCAACGAGCCGTGTACCGCACCTGCCGCACCTGCTTCTGACTGCATTTCAACCACTTTAACAGGCTGACCGAAGATATTATTCTTCTTTTCAACAGCCCATTCATCAGTTACTTCTGCCATAACAGAAGATGGTGTTATAGGATATATTGCCGCTACATCTGTAAATGCATATGATGCCCAAGCAGCAGCGTTGTTACCATCCATTGTTTTCATTTTTCTTGCCATGGGTATAACCTCCTCTTTATTATTACATAAGCTTGTCCGCTAAAACAGCAGACAACCTTATTCATTTCTGTACATCAAAAGTTAGTATATCAACAAATTACAATATTGTCAAGCAAACAAACCTATTTTCAAAGCTTATTTTCCCAAACTTTTATAAAAAAAACGGTTTTCGTAAAAAAATAATCCCAAAAAGTATAACAAATATTTTTCAGGATTATTTTATCGGCAAGCTCAATTATCATTACCAACAAAGTATTTTAAAAACATATGATAACTATAGCAACACATCATGCCATATTATAGTAAATTTTTTATCTTCTTTTCTTTAATTCCTCGTATATATCAGACCAACGCAAACCTCTGTCGATCAGCATAACGGTCAGGTGATATATTAAATCGGCTGTCTCGTACTGTATTTCCTCTTTTGAATTGTTCTTTGCGGCAATTATTGTTTCAGCGTTTTCTTCGCCTACTTTTTTCAATATTTTGTCTATGCCTTTATCAAACAGGTAGTTGGTGTATGATCCTTCTTTAGGATTTACCTTTCTGTCAAGAACAACCGTCTGTACTTGTGATACTATGTCTATATCAGCCTTCTCATCTTCAGGAGTAAGCTCTTTCACGCTGCCGTCCTCAATTTTTCTGTAGAAGCAGCTTTGCTTGCCTGTATGGCACGCAGGACCTTCAGGTTTAACAAGCACAACAAGACAATCCATGTCGCAATCCACACGTATCTGGCAAACATTCATAAAATTGCCCGACGTTTCACCTTTAACCCATAATTGCTGTCTGCTTCTCGAATAAAAGGTGGCTTTTTTTGTTTCTATTGTTTGCTTCAAAGCTTCCTCGTTCATGTATGCGACCATAAGCACCTTACTTGTGTCCGCATCCTGAAGCACTGCAGGTATAAGACCTTTATCGTCAAATTTTAAATTTTCTATCATTTTAAAACACTCCTCAGTTTATTAATTGCAGTTTTCAATTCAACATCGCCGGTATATAATGCTCTTCCGACTATAACACCTTCAACTCCGGTATTTGCAAGATTTAAAATATCTTCGGTTTTGCCCACTCCGCCCGATGCTATCACATCCATATCAACAGCTTGGGCCATGGATTTCATAGCGTCGATATTAGGGCCTTTAAGCGTACCGTCGGTTGCAATGTCGGTATATACTATTGTTTCTACGCCTATATTTTTCATTTTTAAAGCAAATTCCTCCGCTTTAAAATTGCTTACCTGTTCCCAACCGTCGACGGCAACGTATCCGTCCTTTGCGTCTATGCCTATAACTATCTTCTCTTTATACGCATCAACCGCACGTTTGACAAATTCAGCATCTTTAACGGCACTTGTACCTATTATAACACGTTCTATGCCACAGTCAAGCTTTGCCTTAATGTCATCCATAGTACGAATACCGCCTCCGGTTTGCACCGGTACGTTCACGGACGAACATATCCGCTTTATAATTTCGGAATTAACTCCGTGTCCCTTTAATGCACCGTCCAAATCGACAACGTGGATATATTCTCCGCCCTGCTTCTCCCATTCTCTGGCAACCGATACAGGGTCTTTGAAATATACCGTAACAGCGTCAAATCTGCCTTGCAAAAGCCGCACACATTCACCGTTTTTTATGTCTATTGCAGGATAAATTCTCATATGTACTTCCTTTCCGCAGAGTTTAAACAATTTCTTTTAATTTCTTTACGATATCCATAACCCTTTCGGGATGCAACTTCATGCTTACCTTGTTGGTTACAAATCTTGCACTCAATTCACAAATATCCTCAAGCACGTCCAATCCGTTTTCCTTCAATGTCATTCCGCTTTCGACAATATCCACAATTACATCGCTGAGTCCGACAAGCGGAGCAAGCTCCACAGAACCGTTCAGCTTTATTATTTCTATAGTACGTCCTTTTTGACGCTGAAAATAATCAAGTGCAATATTAGGATATTTTGTTGCCACACGCAGGTTGTTTATGCTGTCAAGCTTATCCTTCATATCCTTCGGACCGGCAACCGCCATTTTACATTTACCAAAATGCAAATCTATCATTTCGTAAAGGTTTTTACCGTCTTCAAGCAGTGTGTCCTTACCGACGATGCCTATATCCGCCGCACCGTATTCAACATACGTCGGAACATCGGTGGCTTTTACCAATATGAATTTTATCTTGTTTTTTTCGTCGGTAAAAATAAGTTTTCTTGTCTTTTCCTTCATTTCGGCACAATCCAAGCCAATCTTTATAAAAAGATCCATGCTTATCTCTGCCAATCTGCCCTTTGCAAGTGCAATTGTGAGATAGCCTTCGTCTGTATAGTTATTGTTAGTCATTCAACCTTCCCCCATCAGTTTTTCTATAGTTGTTTCTTGGGTTGTGCCTGCATCTGTGTCTATAATTTTAATATTATCATTTTTGTCTACAGCTATAATGCCTTTAATACCCTTTGTTTTAACGTACGCTTTACAATCCTCCAGACTGCCGCCGTTTATATAAGTCTCAACGTTAAGCCCTTGCTTGAAAAGAACATTTTGTATTGCAGACGCCTGTGCGAACGCATCGTCTTCTATAAATAAAACAGTTTGTACCAACGGCTCTTGTTCAGCTATCTTACCGCTTTTGAGCAACGCCGACATCACCCTGTTTATACCGATTGCCACACCTACAGCAGGCATATCTGCACCAAACCGTCCTGTCAGGCTGTCATACCTTCCGCCGGCAAAAACAGGAAATCCCAAACCGTGGGTGTAACCTTTAAAAATGATACCGGTATAGTAATCTATACTCGGCAACATTCCAAGGTCGATTGAAATATATTCCTTAACAGAATATGCGGTAAGTATATCGTACACATTTTTTATTTTTTCAAGTGCATTTTTTGACGTTTGATTAAGGCCTTCAATATCAGCTCTTTCAAGCACGTCCGGTCCGCCGAACATATACGGAAGCTCTGTAAGAAGCTCACCCATGGATTTACTTATATTTAATGTTTTCACAAATTTTTCTATTGCCGGACTGTCTTTACTGTCTATATATCCACGCAGCTGTTCCGCCTGTTCCTGCGAAAGGCTCAACTGCTCAACTATGCCGTTAAAAAACGCAACCTGCCCTATTTCAACCTGCACTTGATCCAACCCGGCACTCAATATTGCCTCTATTGCGGCATATATAACTTCAGCATCGGCAACATCTGAATTGATACCCAAAAGCTCAATACCCGTCTGAGTAAATTCACGTTGTCGCACACCTTCTGTAAGCTCATTTCTGAAAACGTTGCCGGTATAGAAAAACCTCAACGGCAAAGTTTCTTTTGAACATTTTGTCGCCGCCATACGTGCTATAGATGTTGTTATATCCGGACGCAAAGTTAAAATTCTGCCGTGTTCGTCGAAGAATTTTATCATTGTTTCCTGATCTATCAGCCCTTTATCGTTTGACGAGAACACATCATAAAATTCAAAGGACGGTGTTTCCACTCTTGAATATCCTCTGGACTCAAAAACATATTCCAATATGTTCTGTATGTTCCGTTTTACACCGCTTTCATGCGGTAATATGTCATTCACGCCTACAGGCGTATGCAGAGTCCATTTGCTCATATAACATTTAACCTCTTTTACAAAATATCTTCACACGCTTTATCAATTCATCAAGATAAAGTGCTAAAGCAATTATAACAGCATGACGACAATTTGTCAACACGCAACTATTTTAAATTCAGTTTTTTTAATCCACGCATAAGCGGTATGCCCAAAACATAGCAAACTACAGCTTCACCAACAAAAACGCCTGCCATAGACACCAAGACACCCGTTGTACCTTTTACAACTTCACAATACTGCATCATCTGTCCGCTGAACAATGCTTCAAACAGTTGCTGCAAGCTTACGTCCGCAATAATAAAAGGCAGATACAAGCCTACAATAACTGTGTTGAAAAGGACTGTAGGCAAAGGTGCCAAAAAATTATTTTTTAAAAAGACATCCCTTAATTTCCATGTTGTGATTGCAGCAGCCACAGTTGCAAATGTGCCGAAAAATATATCGAACGGATTGCCCGACGCAAAAACGTTCGACAGCAAACAGCCTATGCTTACGCCCAAAACAGCCTGCGGCATTGTTACACAAAGTATCATTAATGCTTCTGATATACGAAACTGAATGATACTAAAACCTATTGCGTTAAACGGTGGCAACACCGTGAAAACCACATAAATTGCAGCTATCAACGCACTCTTTACCAAAAAATCCACACTTTTGTTTTTTAACACAAAAAAATCCTCCTTAGTTTTTTTCGCTCCGCAGCAAACGGAACAGTCAGGTTATGCCAAGTACTGACTTTAGCACATTGTGCCTTTATATGAAATTTTATTTCATAACTATGTTATCCATGTTGCCGCCCAAAAGCTCATATGCTCTGTTGAATTGTTCGTCAACATATATTTTGTTTTCAAACGGTTTATTGTAAATATATACTTGTGTTGTAAGATCGATAACACCGTAGGAATACAATCCGCAATCTGTCTGGAACTGTTTTACGGCATCTTCAAGCTCAACGTTAAAATATTCATCCATCGTGCCGAAATAATATCCCAATGCGTTAAGTCTCTGCTTTGCACCCAAAATGGTTTTACTGCTTTCGCCAACATGGTATTTTACGGCGTGATCCATTGCTTCAAATTCAGAATCGTCAAACACTGTAACGTAATTTTCAACATATTCGTCCGGTTCAAGACCGACTTTATCCATGTTCGTGCCGTTTCTTGTAAGATATTTACCGATGGTTATTTTTGCCCCGTGGTTCTGATACAGTTTTGTTGTTACCTGTATACTTGTTTTACCGTAAGTATTTGTGCCTATAACTGTGCCGCCGCCCGATTCTTTTATAGAGCTGGCAAGCACTTCAGCGGCGCTTGCGGTATTTGAATCTACCAAAACAGCAAGATTATATTTCTTTTCTTTCAAATCCGACATATATACCTGGTTATATTTTTCGTTTTTGAACGAAGCTTCTATAACTTTGCCTTCGGGAACGAAATAATTAGCAACTTTAACCGCTTCGTCCAATATTCCGCCGGGATTTCCTCTTAAATCTAAAATAATGCTTTTAACGCCTTTACTGTCAAAATCTTTCAAAACATCTTCGGTTTCCTGACCTGTTGTGCTGTTAAATTTTTCTATAACCATATATCCTATGCCGTCGTTTGTAACACGGCCCGATACCGACTCCTCACGTATAACATCACGCGTTATTGAAAAGTCCAATCTTTGTCCGTCCCTGAGCACTGTTACCACAACAACGGTTCCTATTTCACCGCGTAATCTTTGGCTTATTTGCTCTAATGATTCGTCGCTGATATCAATGCCGTCTACGGCTACTATAACATCGTTGCTTTCAATGCCCGCACTCTGTGCCGGAGAGTTCTTTAGTGTATTTATTATAACGGGCTTGTCCTGCGACATATGCATAGTTACCCCTATACCGACAAATTGCGTTTCAATGGCATTATTGAACTCCCGCCATTCTTCCGGAAGAAAGAAATCAGTGTATTCATCCAAAGAGCCGAACAAAGCGTCAAGAAAGGTATCCAACAGCTCCGGATTATCTTTGAGTACTGTGTCAACCATTTTATTAAACAGTTCGTCATGATCTACCGGCTCATAATATTCCATATCCAAAAGACGCATCATCATATATATGTAGTCAAGCTCAGGCGTGTTTTCAGCTTTTACTGTAAAAGAAGCGGTTGCAAGCAACATTGTTGCGATTAAAATGAGAGTTATAATTTTTTTCAGCTTTTTCATGATTATAATACACGACCTTTAATATTTATTATTACATCTTTTCAGGTGCGTTAACGCCGAGCATATTAAGCACATTTGCTATAACCGTCTTAACACAACATATGAGCTTAAGTCTGGCGTGCATAAGGTTTTGGTCATCACAATTTACTCTGCAAGCGTTATAGAAGCTATGGAACAACGCCGCCAAATCCATAAGATAACGCGTCAGTCTGCTTGGTTCCATAGTTGTTGCAGCTGCTTTTATTTCCTCGGTCAGATCTGTCAGCTTTCTTAAAAGATCCAATTCCTGAGGCTGAACAAGTGCTGTTAAATCTATATCTTTTGCATTTTTAACATTTATACCTTCGCCCGATAAATGTCTTATAATACTGCAAATTCTGGCATGTGCATACTGCACGTAAAAAACAGGATTTTCATTCGACTGTTCAACTGCAAGCTCAAGGTCAAAGTCAAAATGGCTTGACGCCTGACGCAAATTAAAGAAAAACCTTGCCGCATCTACATTGGTTTCCTCCAGCAAATCATGTAATGTGATGGATTTTCCTGTTCTCTTGCTCATTCTTACAATTTCGCCGCCACGCATCAGTCTTACAAGCTGCATGGTTATAATGTCCAATCTGTCAGGGTCGATACCCAAAGCCTGCATTGCACCCTTCATCCTTGCAATATGCCCGTGATGGTCGGCACCCCAAATATTGATAACCTTATCAAATCCCCTTACCGAGAATTTGTTTCTGTGATACGCTATGTCCGCCGCAAAATACGTCGGTATTTTATTTGCACGTATCAGCACATCGTCCTTATCCAAACCAAATTCCGTTGTTTTAAACCATAATGCGTCTTCTTTTTCGTATGTATATCCGCTTTGTTTAAGAAGCTCTATCGTTTCCATAACCTCGTTGGAATTATGCAACGTACTCTCATAGAACCAGTTATCGAAATGTATTCTGTATAAATCCATGTCGTCTTTCAACGCCTGAATGTTAAGCTTTAAAGCATAGTCCACAAGTGCCTTGCGACGCTCAGTCTGTTCTGCTTCAAGATACTTGTCCCCGTAAAGAGCAATAAAGTTCTTTGCATGCTGACGGATATCGTCGCCGTGGTATGCATCTTCCGGAAATTCTATTGCGTCTTCGCCCTTTAATTCCTGAATATATCTTGCTTCCAGCGATACGGCAAACTTTTCTATCTGATTTCCTGCGTCGTTTACATAAAATTCACGCGTTACGTTATATCCTGCCCAATCAAGAACCGATGCAAGACAATCGCCCAAGGCACCGCCTCTTGCATTACCCATGTGCATAGGTCCGGTAGGGTTTGCACTTACGAACTCAACCATTACTTTTTTGCCGTTGCCCAAATTTATTCTGCCATAGTTATCGCCCTGCTCATCTATAACGCCGACTACGTCATACAGCCATGAATTGTCAAGGAAAAAGTTTATAAAGCCTGCACCGGCAACCTCCGCTTTAGCTATATACGTATTTGCAAAGTCCATGTTTTTTAATATGGCGTCAGCGATTGTTCTCGGCGGCTTTCTTAATATTTTTGTGAGCATCATTGCAATATTTGTCGCAAAGTCTCCGTGCTCTTTTTCCCGCGGGGTCTCGATTTGAATGTCGTATTCCGACACAGGATCAATTTCGTTGTTTGCGATCGCTTTTTCTACTGCGTTTTTTATAACCTGTTTGATTGATTCGTGTAAATTTTCCAGTATTGTCATTTGCATAAATTCCTTTACTAATTATTTCGCTTATTTATTTTAATTGATAAATCGTTTTCTGTGTTATGACCGCCAAGATCCATTTTATATCTGATATTGATTTCTCCGCCGTCATCGCTGAGATTTATAACCACATGATGAGTTATTATTTCTATACACAGTTGCCCGAACTTCATATCATAAACTCCGGTTGACATCTGTCCGGGATTATAAAGCATGTTTGTGCAAATATCGCCGGATTTATTGATAAGTACGCTGTTTTTGTCTATATCGGCTTTGACGGTGGTTGAACAGCTCATCAGATTGGTTGTATCGGTTTCTTTATAGATTATGTAGTATTTATTGTTCTTTTTATAATACACACCGTCAACCATTATCTTTATGTCTTCCGTTTCGCCGTCGGGTTGAGTTTGAGTGTTGTTTACAACAACCAACACATCAGTACCTTTCGATGTCAATTCTGCTCACCTGCCCACATATTTGCTTTTGCAGGAACAAACCGCCCAGGCGTATAAAGCTGTCTACGTCGTCGCTTACGTAATACAAATACTGCTGATTGTTTTTACACTCCGAAAGTGCGTTTTTACTGTCCAAAAGTTCTTTAACATAGGCTGCGGTTTGTATGCCCGGTTCTATTAACTTTACCTTATCCCCCATTATATCGGAAATTATATCTTTTAACAACGGATAATGTGTACAACCTAATATTAAAGTATCAATATTCGCACTCACCATTGGTTCCAGATACTCACGTGCTATAAGATATGCGGCCTTTGAGTTGGTGTGCCCGTTCTCCACCAAAGGCACAAACAGCGGACAAGGTACGGAAAAAATGTGCACGTCAGGATTTGCTCCTATCAGCTTTTCGTAAGCACCGGAGCGAATGGTTGAATTTGTGCCTATAACTCCGATATTTCCGTTTCCGGTAGCGGACAATGCCGCCTTTACCGTAGGTTCCACAACTCCTATTATCTGTGTTTCGTTTTCATCTTTTATTATAGGCAGTGCAACCGCACTTGCGGTTCCGCACGCCACAATTATCATTTTTATGTCGAAGGTGTTTAAAAAGCGTATATCTCCACGCACATATTTAATGATAGTATCGTTTGAACGTGTTCCGTACGGAACTCTGCCCGTATCTCCGAAATACACTATATTTTCATCCGGCATGCTTTCCATAAGCTGTTTCACAACTGTCAGTCCGCCCAATCCGGAATCAAACACGCCAATATATCTGTTATCCATTCAATCATGTCCTTCCGTCTTATTTTACTCTCTGTTGTGCCAAGCCTATGAGTTCATCTAATAGTGCCGAATACTCTATACCCGACACCTCCCACAGTTTAGGATACATGCTTATGCTTGTAAATCCCGGCAATGTGTTGATTTCATTAAAGAGTACAGCTCCGTCTGAATGACGCACAAAAAAGTCTGCCCTTGAAAGACCGGTGCCGTCAAGTGCTTTGAAAATCTTTATTGCATTTTCCTGTATGGTTTTTCTCTCTATATCGGTAACATCTGCCGGTATCATAAGCTCTGTTGAATCATCTTCATATTTAGCTTCAAAATCGTAAAACTCAACTTTTGGTATTATTCTGCCTATTTCCGACGCTTTAACGTCGTTATAATTACCTAAAATTGCACATTCAACTTCTTTTCCGTCTATATTTTCCTCTACAACTATCTTGCGGTCAAACTGAGCGGCATATTTTAAAGCGTCAATCAATTCCTGTCTGTTATGTGCTTTATTAATGCCGATGGACGAGCCTGCGTTTGACGGCTTTACAAAACACGGATAGCCAAGCTTTGTTTCTATTTTTTCCACAGACGATGCCATATCGTCAAGCTCCGCTTTTGTTACATAAGTCCACTTTGCCTGCGGCACGTTGACATAATCACAAATCATATTGGTATACACCTTGTCGAGACTGACGGCAGATGACAAGACGCCCATGCCGACATATTTTATACCTGCAAGCTCCAACAGTCCCTGCAATGTACCGTCTTCGCCGTATGCACCGTGCAAAACCGGAAAGACAACATCAACATTGATTTTTGTTGCTTTGTCGTCTTCAAATACAAAAATGCCTTTATCCGCCGTATCGGGCGATATTATGGCATGCTTTATATTAGCAGTATCTTTTTCCCAGTCTCCGTTTTGTATTTTGTCATAATCGCCGGTGTAGAGTTTCCATTCACCCTGTTTTGTTATTCCCATTACGATTATGTTGTATTTTTCTTTATTTAATTTATTCAATATCGATGTTACCGATATTCTTGATATATCATGTTCGGTAGACATTCCGCCGAAAACAACACATAAATTGAGCTTATCCATATAATTTCTCCCCAAAAATTAATTTATCGTTTATATATATGCAATATATTTTACTATTTATAACACTAAATTGCAAGCAATAAAAAAACGGATTGATTATTGTCAAAAGCATATTTTTTCGATTTTTTCCAATGCGTTTTTGAAATAATCCGGTAAATCTGACGTAAACTCCATATACTCACCTGTACGCGGATGTTTAAAACCGATAGTACGGGCGTGAAGAAGCTGTCCTGCAGTTTTGATTGCCTCTTTTTTTATGCCGTACACAGGATCTCCAACCACGCTATGACCAATATAAGCGGTATGCACGCGGATTTGATGCGTTCGCCCGGTTTCAAGCACACACTCTGCCAACGTGTATCTTCCGTAACGTTTAAGCACATTGATATGCGTTACGGCCTCACGAGCGTTTCTGTCTGATACGCACATCTTTTTACGGTCGGTAGGATGCCGTCCAATAGGTGCATTGACAGTAACGCTGTCATTTTTTATATTGCCGTTCAATACAGCATTGTATCGTCTTACAGCCTTACGCTCTTTAAGCTGTTCGGCAAGCTTTAAATGTGCGTCGTTATTTTTTGCAACCACCAAAAGGCCGCTTGTGTCTTTATCCAATCTATGTACTATGCCGGGACGCACTACTCCGTTTATCGCTGACAGATTGTCCCCGCAATGATACAGCAATGCGTTTACCAGCGTGCCGTCATAATTCCCGGCGGCAGGATGCACAACCATGCCCTGCGGCTTATTTATCACTATCAGGTCGTTGTCTTCATACACTATATCAAGCGGTATGTTTTGAGGCACAATATCGAGTCCCACAGGTTCGGGAAGCAATATTTCTATTGTCTCTGTGCCCTTTATTTTATAGTTTTTAGCTACGGCTTTACCGTTTATGCTGACATTACCGTCTTCAATCAGTTTAGATGCATAGGAGCGTGAAATACCGTCGGCGTTGGCACTTATAAATTTGTCTATACGCTCACCGACATCTTCTGCGGCGGTGTGGATAACAATATTTTCCAATCCTATGCTCCTTTCGGTCAGTTTTTCTGTTTACCGTCAAAAAATAACATATACAGTATCAACAATGCAACACCTATGCACACACAGATGTCCGCCACATTAAACACAGGAAAATCCATAAACGTTGTTTCAATAAAGTCCACAACATAGCCCTGCATTATTCTGTCGATAAGATTACCCACAGCTCCGCCTGCGATGAGTCCGAGCGATGACAGCAGCAATTTGTTCTTCGGTTTTTTTACAAAAATATATGCTGCAACTCCCACAAGCACCGCTACGGTTATGACAATAAAAACCGCTCTTGCATTTTGCATAATGCCGAATGCGGCACCCCTGTTTTCCAAATACACAAAATCTATTACATTTTTTATAAAAGTGCGGCTTGAACCGTCTTTTAAAATCAAAGCAAAATTTTTAGTCAGCCTGTCTGCCACAACACACAGCACAGCTATAATGCCTACTGTTACCATATTTTTCTCCAATCAGATTTATTTTGATATGTAATGAAATGCTTTTTCTATTTGCTCTTTTGTTATGTCTGTTCTCTGTTCAACATTGCCCGGTTCTATAGGGTATATCAGCTTTAACGAGCCGGCTATCTTCTTCTTGTCTTTATTCATAAGCTCCCACACATTGTTAAAGCCCACATTTTCAACAGTTACCGGCAAGTCATAAGCTTTCAGCAAATTTTTAAATTTTTCAAGCGTCTGACTCTTTAAAATGCCATCATCTGCCGACATAGCACACACAGCCACCATACCCAACGCCACGCATGCTCCGTGTGATAACGCAAAATGCGACGCACTTTCTATTGCATGACCTATGGTATGCCCGAAATTCAATATTGCACGCAACCCCAGTTCCTTTTCGTCGTGCATCACAACATCAGCCTTAATAGCACAATTACGTTTGACAAGCTGTATCAAAATGTCATTATCACGGTTTTTAACAAGGCTCTTGTTTTGTTCTAAAAAGTCCAGCATTTGGCTGTCTTTAATCATTGCATGCTTTATAACCTCACCCATGCCCGACGCAAACTGCGTGCTGTCAAGCGTTTTTAATGTATTGACATTGATATATACAAGCGACGGCTGATGAAACGCCCCTATAATATTTTTGGCATCTTCAAAATCAAACCCTGTTTTACCGCCCACGCTGCTGTCAACCTGAGACAAAAGCGTTGTAGGCACTTGCACGAATCGTATCCCACGCATATATGTTGCCGCGGCAAAACCTGCCATATCGCCCACTACACCGCCGCCCAACGCAATTATCATAGACGAGCGGTCTAATCCGTGTTTTATGCAGGCTGAATATATCTGCTGTATTGTGTTTATGTTTTTGTTTTTTTCTCCGGCTTCAAACGCAACTATGCCGCAATCGTATCCTGCATTTTTCAGTACAGCACAAACTTGACTGCCATACAATGCGTTGACTGTTGTCTCGGTAACCACCATGAGCTTTTTGGGTGCGTTTATACTCTTTAATGCGTTCGGCAGATTATTAAAATCCTTTTCAAATTGTATATCATACTCGCAATCCGGTAATTTTAATTTTAAATTATCCATTTTAGATTTCTCACAATCATCTCATAATTGTCTGTTTAACCGGATCATTATAACACATTTGTTTGTTATATTCAATGTAAATATACAAAAAAACAGAGTTTTTTTAAACACATTTGCTTTAATGCCAAAAATATTATGCAAAAGACGGGCTTTTAAAGGTATTAACGCAAAAAGCCGTCGGTAAAAACCGACAGCCCTTTGCGTTTTGAGCATTTGTGCAGCTCATAGTTTTAAGAAGATATTTAACATTAGTTTGAGAGTTATCGTCTCGCCTTAATGTCGGAGGCTTATTTTACTATTACAATTTCCTGAACAACGTCTTTGTATATTTTAACAAATACTTTCGAGCTGTCGGAACCTTCATATTTTTCAATGTCGGCAGTTTCAGCGTTTTCGATAACCGTGTTTGACAAAGTTGTGTCAACATTATAAACTTTTGCGTTCTTAACATTGAGGTTTGTAACAACACCGTCAACCGATACGTTTATTGAACCGTCAAACTTATCAACAACTTTACCGTACATTGTAACAAGGTTTTCGGCAGGAGCGTTTGTTGCCTCTGCGTCCTTATTGTTAATATCAAACAGTATTCTCATATCGCTGATTTCGTTTTTGGAATTTGTTTTATACTGTATGATATCGCCGGCTTCAAGAGTTTTGTCTTCGCCTTTAACAAGGAAGCCTTCGTTTTCTGTCAACAGTGATATTTCCTGTCCGTCGCAATATGCGGTCAATTTGTCAACTATATCGTTATCGGCATTAAGCGACTGTTTAACGTTTTTAACTATTGCTATTTTGGCATCTGCATCTGTTTTAAGACTTGCACTTGTTACTATAATGGCTTTTGCAGTAAAGTCTTTACCCATATCAAATACCAAAGCGTCGTATTTTGCGTCATGTTCAAATATGCTCATATCTGCTATTGCAAAGTCTTCTTCATCTTCTTTATCAGCCGGAATATTAAAGATAACTGTGTTTGCATTTACATTTACATTACCCAATTTTCCTGTTACACCGTTAAACGTTGCCTGTTCCAGTTTTTGGTTCAATGTGAAGGTTTCTTCGTCTATGGCACCCGTCTGAGAATTATCGTTTGCGAGGTCTATTCTTGATACTTTGCCTTCGGAATTTAATTCATAGGTTATAAGCTGAGGCTCAACAGCACCGTCCTGACCTGTCTGTAATGCATTCAACACATCTTCCTTGGTTTTTCTTGCCTCACCGTTTAACTTAATTGAGGAAGCAAGTTCTTTATACTCTGTTTTGCCTTCTTTGGTGAACACTTTTATTTCACACTTATCAAGCATAGAATCTGTGCATGCCGCATTTAAAATATAAGCGTAGTTGTTGCTAATTGCAGATGTTGAATCTACCGCCGCAATTTTGCCTTCTATATCAAGATAGAACACGCCTTCTGTGTTAAGATTTATAGCCTCTTTATAGTTGTCGGCAATTTTATAATCAACACCGCCTATGCTTACTTCGTCGGCACTGATTCCGTCAACCTTACCCTCAACCTTATTGTTTATAACGTTGATTTCGTATACCGTTTTATCTTTGCTTGCAGCTATTGATAAAACATCCCATTTGTTAAGGTCTTTAAGCTCTATATTCTGGCTTCCTTTTTTGATGGTAAATTTGATGTTTTCATCTTCAGGGTCTAAAGTTAAAGCATTGTTGCCGTACATGTCAACAATCTTATGGCTTGAAGTTAAAACATCGCTGACAACGATATTTTTATACTCTGTTACAAATATAATATCATATTTGCCGTTTCTGTCGGTATCCAACAGATTTATCTTACCTGCTTTGTTTTCCAGATTAATCAAATCATAATCCAAATTTTCAGCTTTGCCGTTATATATCAGTGTAGGCTCTTTTTCCAACTCAACAGACGATACTTTATTATCATTTACGTTCTTTTTATATTTGATTATTTTTGAATCGCCCTTGTCTTCAATAGCGTAAAATTGTTCGGCGTTTATATCTTCTGTTGTGTTTTTGCCCGCTTCGGCGTATGCAAGAATAACTTCTTTGTCGCCCAAATCATTTTCCTGAATATAATAGCGAACATTGTAACCTAACAAATTGTTGAAGTTTTCACGCATTTTATAAACTTCGCCGTCTATTTCAATTTCACCGTCTTTAAGTGAACTGTTACCGCTTAAACGTGTGTTTTCTATGCCTGTTACCTGACCCTTACCGCTTTCAGTCTTTAATTTGTTTTGCAAAAGAGTTTTGTCAACTTCTTCGTAACCTGCATTTATGCCGGCACCGACACGTTCCATTAACTTAACTTCCAACGAATTGTATGTCATAAACGCAACTGTGCCTCTGTTAACTTTATCGTTTGCAGAACCAAGAGCATTTTTATTAATGTCTTTTTCCGCTCCGACTACCAAATAACCGTTCGGATATCCGCCTTTTTCAAGTGCCGACGGCTCGTGTCCTATCATTCTTACCATAATAGTCATTGCTTCGGCATAACTTATGGAATCATCCGGACGGAAGTTTCCGTCAGGGTCGCCGATTATAAGCCCCTGCGATGTTGCAACATTTATATATCCGTTTGCCCAATGATTTTCAACAACGTCCGGATATTTTGTCGGACCGTTTGACATTAAAGCAATAGACTCAAGCCCCATCGCATTAACTGCAATTTTTGCAACCTCTGAACGTTTAATCTGATCTTCCGGTCTGAAAAGTCCGGTGTCTTTATCACCCACCATAATATTAAGTGCCGAAAGCACCCTGGTAGGCTCAACGTACTTTGTGCCTTCCACATCACTCGCAACTGCCGCAAACGATGTTGAGGCAACGCTCATTGCCATCGCTCCCGCAATGACAGAAGCCATCAGTTTGTTCAATCCTTTTCTCATAGAACTGTTCCTCCTTAAAAATTAACTTCTTTTTTCAAAAGCTGAAATGCTTTTGTCAATTTTATGTTTTTCGCCTGAAGAAATTCTTTGGATGTCGTTCTATGCTGTTTGATATTTTTGCGTGTTTTCATGTCAACCACAGCTTGAATATTACAACACATTATTCAATATATCAACCATCAATATATGGAAGTTATATTTGAAATGTATATACCCCCTGCCTATTCAGATTTATTCAGCCGTATATAAAAAAAGGGGCTGTGACAAAATGCACAGACCGCATAAAGCAAAAAACCCATTATAAAGGCTTTTCAGGAGAGCTCATCAGTTAAAATGAACTCAAATTAAAGGTA
>CAJOGA010000021.1 GCA_905233855.1 uncultured Clostridia bacterium | reverse complement strand
TTTATTTCCGCCGTAACGTCTTAAGTCAAGATAGAATTTGTAATCCTCTTCTTTAAGCCCCAGCTCATTCATACGCTCAACAAGCTTATCCAAACGTTCCTCGCGCTGGCTCCCGCCAATTATTTCACCTATGCCGGGAACAAGCAAATCCATTGCCGCAACGGTTTTTCCGTCATCGTTGAGACGCATATAAAACGCTTTTATATCCTTAGGATAATCCGTTACAAAAACAGGCTTTTTATAGATTTGTTCGGTAAGATAACGCTCATGCTCTGTTTGCAGGTCCGCTCCCCAATCAACAGGATATTCAAAAGCATCTTTGTTTTTGGTTAATATGTTACGTGTGCAAAATCGTTATTAACGATATTATTTAAACGTTCCAGCAATGTGTTATCCACAAAGTTGTTGAAAAATTCCATTTCCTCAGGAGCGTTTTCCAAGCAATAATTAATGATATATTTAAGCATGTCTTCAGCAAGCTGCATATCATCTTCAAGCTGGGCAAACGCAATTTCAGGCTCTATCATCCAAAACTCTGCCGCATGACGGGTTGTGTTTGAATTTTCAGCTCTGAATGTCGGACCAAAAGTATAAACGTTTCTAAATGCCATACAGTATGTTTCGCAGTTTAACTGTCCGCTTACCGTAAGGTTGGTTTCTTTCCCGAAAAAGTCTTTCTGATAATCAGCTCTTCCGTCATCGGTTTTAGGTATATTGTTCATGTCCATAGTTGTAACACGGAACATCTCTCCCGCACCTTCACAGTCGCTGCCTGTGATTATCGGTGTGTGTACATACACAAAACCGCGTTCCTGAAAAAATTTATGTATGGCATAAGCCACAAGCGAACGTATTCTGAAAACGGCGGAAAATGTGTTCGTACGCGGTCTTAAATGTGCTATAGAACGCAGATATTCAAACGAATGACGTTTTTTCTGCAAAGGATAATCCGGCGTTGATGCACCCTCAACATTAACAGCATCCGCCTTTATTTCAAAAGGCTGTTTTGCCTGAGGGGTAAGTTCCAGCGTTCCTTCTATGCTTATTGCCGCACCGACATTGAGTTTTGATATTTCTGCAAAATTATTTAATTTATCTTCTTCAAACACAATTTGTATGTTTTTAAAAAAAGAACCGTCGTTCAATTCTATAAATCCAAAAGCTTTGGACACTCTTATGGTTCTTACCCAGCCTGCCACGGTAACTTTTTTACCGGCATAATCGTCTGTCTGTCTGTAAAGTTGTTTTATAAGGTTCATGGTATTCTTCCTTTCGCAACATATATTAATCTCTTCATTAATATACACTAAAATCTTTGTATATTTTACCATGACTTACGCTGTTTGTCTACATTTTTTAATTAATAATTTTGTGTTTTGCTTTAATTTGGTTTTATGTGTTGCATATTCTTTCATAATGTTGTAAAATATATTATGATATAAATATAAACCTATTTTTACGACAGTATATGCTGTCAGGAAACGGAGCATGATATGTCTGTATCTGAAAATAATACAATCAAAAAAAATAAATCAAATAAATTTTCCGGCTTTTTGATTCTTGTAGTCCTTGCCGCTATTGTTTTTGTGGTTAATTCCGGAATATTATCACCGCAGTACGACACCGATGCTCCTCGTGATAAAATGCCTGTAGTGTATGTTAAAGACGGCATTTTAAATGTGCGTCCGGTGAATAAACGTGCATCCAAATTGTCCGACTTTCTGAATGCAAATGACGAATCTGCAACCGGCTATGCTTCAAGAGTAGCATTGTCGGAAACCGGCAATTCGATATATTTCCTTGAAAACTTTAACGAAGCAACACATACCGGAACTCTTTACGCAAGCTACAATGGCAAAACTAAAATCCCCGTAGCATACAACGTTCTGAATAATATAAAAATCTGTCAAAAAGGCGATCATGCTTTATATATAGCCAATCCGGATTTTGACACCATGACAGGCACGCTGTATATACATAAAAAAGGCGAAGAACGCAAAAAAATTGCTGACAATGTAGGTCTTGACGATTTTTTGTTTACCGATGATGACTGCAAAGCATTCATGTATCTTTCAAAGGAAGCCATACAGCATGACATATGGGACAAAGGATACAACGAAAAGGTTGACTCCGGCGTGCGTTATATAGTGAATCTTTATAAAACAAATGAAGCCATATACACAAAGGCAAACGCACTTGAGGAACAGGCGGAATTGTATTATTGGAAAAAAAGCCGTCCATCAGTTAAAATTGCGTCAAACGTGATTGTAAACAACGGTGTTCCTTGTGTTTATACCACCAAAATTTCGCCTAAGCTCTATTTTCTCGCTAAAAATGAGGTTACCTCCTCAAACGATTTATGGCATGCAAACGGTAAAAAATCTGCCAAAATCATTGCTGAAAATGAAAATGCAAATATTATTTACACCAAGGATTTTTCGGACTATATCTCCGACAGTTATGTCAAGCTGAAAAACAAAACCGTGCTTATGCTTACACAAGGTCAGCACAATTTGAACAATTCTATAGATGCATCGTACAACTTCAGGAATATTGCGTTTCTAACAAATATTGACCCTACTAAAAATATAGGTCAGTTACGTTACAAAAAAACAGGAATGTTTTCCGATAAAACAGATGTGATTATAGCAGACAGTGTGTCGGCATTTGCTATTTCTCAAAAAGGCAATGTTTTGGCGTATGTAACATCTGCTTCCGTAAACGAAGCCGGCAGCCTGTATGTTTATAAAAACAACAAGTCGGAATTTGTTGCAGGAAATGTGTTGCCGTCTAACTTTAAGCTCGCAGAAAACGGAAATTGTCTCTACTATTTAGATAATTTCAACACCTCCAGTAACAGCGGCAATCTTTATATTAAAAAATTATCAATTATTGATAAAAAGCTTATCAAGCTTGATTCGAATGTAATGCCGAATTTTTATCCGCGTAACGACAAAAATATTGTTTATATGAAAGACTATGACGTTGAAACCGGCTCTATAGACCTCTACTTCTCAAAAACTAACGGCAAGACTGAGCTTGTTGACACGGGTTGTATAACTGTTTTGCTGGAAGACTGATTTAAAAAAACGTAAAAATTATGCTTGACAAATAAAGCTTCGTCTGCTATAATTGTCAATGCAGTTGCGGGAGTGGCTCAGTGGTAGAGCGTCACCTTGCCAAGGTGAACGTCGCGAGTTCGAATCTCGTCTTCCGCTCCAACAAAAAACCTCTTTTGTCTACCACGACAATAGAGGTTTTTTCTTACTTTTTTGACAAAAACGGGGCAAAATTAAACAAAAGGCTATAATTGGGATTTCAGACTGAGAACTATCCGTCCAGAAACCCGATTTTTTACTTTTTGGACTCAAGTGCAGTGCAAAACTCCGGTGTACTGTTAGGTATACCTCAGGGACAATATAACTTGATAATTTTACATTTTTATACTATACATATACAGATAAAAAGAACAGTTTGCAGAAAGAACAACCAAAACCACCATAGTAATGAAAGAAAGACGAAGGTGCCATGTTATGAATACGAAAACAAAAAGAAACAATTCCACACGTATCGCAATCATCGGTATTGTTGTCGTTATGCTGACTCTCGTTGTCGGCAGCGTTTGGATTGGTCAGAGAGCAAAACAAACTTCCGACGAAGCAGTCCGAACGGTAAGCCTTTTGTACCTCGACGAGCTTGCCGGGCGGCGTGAGCAGGTCGTGGCGGACAATCTGCAGAGTCGTATTTCTGACATGCAAACAGCACTCGAAATAATGACAGATGAAGATATAAGCGATATGCCGCATCTGCAGGCGTATCAGGCAAAAATGAAGCGGCTGTTTACGCTTCAAAAATTCGCTTTTATCGACGAAAAGGGCTTGATCTACACCTCTCTTGGCACGCAGACCAATATTGATGAATACAGTTTTGATTATCTTTCCCTAAAAAGTGCGGAAATTTCGATCAAGAATATGAAAAGTGCAGATAAAACCGTTATCATCGCCCAGCCTGTGGACCCTATTTCCTTTAACGGAGAAAAACTTATCGTCTGTTTTATGGAAATTGACATGAAAGATATGCTTGCCGGCGTTTCAATGCAGGCACAGAAAAGCGGCTCCACTTTTACCAACATCTACACAAATGACGGCATTGCACTTAGCAATACCGTTCTAGGTGGTCTTGCTGTTGAGGACAATCTGCTGGATGCACTCTCTCAAGCGGAATACGAAGTCGGTTATTCCTACGATAAGGTACTGCAGGACTTTGCGAACCTGCAAAGCGGAGTTGCATCTTTTACATACAACGGAATTAGAGAAACGATCAGTTACGTCCCTGTCGAAGGAACCGACTGGTTCCTCACTTATCTGATCCGTGAAAGCATCATCAGCGAACAGGTCGGCGATATCTCGGGGCACATCGTTAGGCAAAGCATCGTTATGTCCGCATTGACGATGATCATGATGCTTTTGATTTTCATCTACATTGTCATTCAAAACCGAAAAAACACAAGACTTCTTCTTGAAAAAGAGATGGCAGACGCGGATGTGCGTGGAAAACAGCAGGAGCTTGATCAGCGTATCGCTTTACAAAAACAGCTTGAAAAACAAAGCCATGTTCTGAGCGACGCGCTCAACGCCGCCGAACAGGCAAACAAAGCAAAGACGGCGTTCCTCTCCAATATGAGCCATGAGATTCGCACGCCAATGAACGCGATCATCGGGCTTGACAATATAGCACTCAACGATCCGGAAACTCCGAAAAAAACTAAAGATTATCTTATTAAAATAGGGGCATCCGCCGAGCATCTTCTGAATCTGATCAACGATATTCTGGATATGTCGCGTATTGAATCGGGACGTATGATCATAAAAAATGAGGAATTCTCGTTTTCCAAACTTTTGGAATATGTTAACACTATGATTAGCGGACAGTGTCAGGATAAAGGTTTGGAGTTTCATTGCCATATAATAGGTCATATGGACGATTACTATATAGGCGATAATATGAAGCTTCGTCAGGTTCTGGTCAACATTCTCGGCAATGCAGTAAAATTCACGCCTGAGGGCGGTAGGATTGAGTACGAGGTGGAAAGGACAGCACAGTATGAAGGAAAGAGTACAATCACATTCAAAATAACCGATAACGGCATCGGTATGAGCAAGGAATTTCTTCCTCACATCTTTGATACTTTTGCACAGGAAGATTCTTCCACAACAAATAAATACGGCAGTTCCGGACTCGGGCTTGCGATCACCAAGAATATCGTGGAGATGATGAACGGCAATATCCGGGTCGAAAGCGAAAAAGGCAAAGGAACGACATTTACGGTCGCAGTTACACTGACGGATGCAGTGGATCATATTACAAATTCCGAAAAATATGAAATTAACCCTCACGATATGGTCGTGCTGATTGTAGACGATGATCCCATCGCCTGTGAACATGCAAAACTCGTGCTGGAAAAATCGGGCATTGCAGCAGAAACTTCATCCTCAGGTGCGGAGGCTATCGAAATGGTCAAACTGCACCACGCGCGAATGGAACCGTATAATCTGATCATTGTCGATTGGAAGATGCCGGAAATGGATGGCCTGGAAACCACCAAATGTATACGCGAAATCGTCGGTAACGAACCTACCATTGTTATCCTAACAGCGTACAAATGGGATGATGCACTGGAAGAAGCAACGATGGCGGGAGTTGACAGCTTTATTGCCAAGCCGGTGTTCGCTGCGAATGTGCTTGAAGAATTTGAGTCCGCCATCAAACGCAAGGGCATTGATATGAACAACCGTAAAAAGATTGTCAAGCTGGAAGGCCGCAGGGTTCTTTTAGCAGATGATGTGAAAATAAACGCGGAAATCATGCAAGCGATATTAAAGACGCGAGAGATTGAAACGGACATTGCCGAAAACGGCAGGATCGCTTTTGAAAAATTCTCAGAGCATCCTGAAGGTTATTACGATGCGATTCTGATGGATATTCGTATGCCGGAAATGGACGGGCTTGAAGCAACACGAGCGATTCGTGCACTTGACCGTCCTGATGCAAAGACTATCCCGATCATCGCACTAACCGCAAACGCTTTTGATGAAGACGTTCAACGCAGTCTCCAGGCAGGTCTGAACGCTCACCTTTCCAAGCCGGTGCAAGCGGAAACGCTGTTCGAAACGCTGGAAAACCTTGTTAAAGATTAGTACGCTCTAACACATATAAATAAAACCTCACACATAGTGTGAGGTTTTATTTATATGTGTTTTAATGAAATGTAATTCAATGCACAAGCGAAAATTTTTAGTGCTTATTATTTTTCGCTTTGTATAATTGCCGATTTAACCGTGTTTTTCATCAGCATAGCAATTGTCATAGGACCTACACCGCCCGGCACAGGCGTTATTGCCGACGCAACCTTACTTGCGCTTTCAAAATGCACGTCGCCAACCAGTTTTTTGTTTTCCAGTCTGTTCATACCAACATCTATAACAACCGCACCCGGCTTTATCATATCACCTTTAATAAATTCGGCAATACCTACCGCAACAACCAAAATATCGGCACGCTTTGTAACAGCGGCAAGATTTTTTGTGCGTGAATGGCAGATTGTAACTGTGCCGTGTTTATGTAACAACAACATTGCCTGAGGCTTTCCGACAATATTGCTTCTGCCTACAACGACACATTCTTTGCCGGCAACGTCTATACCGGTTTCATTAATCAGTTCCATAACGCCTGCGGGTGTGCATGGCAGAAAATCAAAATTGCCTATCATTATCTTGCCAACATTCATAGGATGAAAAGCATCTACGTCCTTTGACGGGTCGATAGCATTTATTATTGTTTCCTCATTTATATGTTTGGGCAACGGAAGCTGAACCAGTATTCCTGAAATATCAGGCTTATTGTTTAATTTCTGAACCAACTCCAGCAATTGTTCCTCGGTGGTTTCGGCAGGCAATGCGTATTCCTCCGATTTTATTCCGATTTCAGCACATGCTTTCTTTTTTGAATTGACATAAACACGGCTTGCAGGATCGTCCCCCACTATTACAACCGCAAGTCCCGGATAAATATTATCGTTTTTCAGGCTGTCTACCTGTTCCTTTAATTGGTTTTTTATTCTTTGTGATAACGCTTTTCCGTCTAATATTTTTGTCATTATAATTCCCCCTGTTATTATTGTTTAAAGGCGTAACCAAGCAGTTTTTTGTGTATCCTATCAAATCATCGCGGCCGGCAAGCTTCAAAGCCTCTACAACAAGCTTGTGATTTTCACTTTTTTTGTATTGCAGCAACGCCCTTTGCATCGCCTTTTCTTTAGGCGTTTGAGCAACATAAACCTCCTGCATGGTAAGAGGATTGATTCCGGTATAAAACATGCATGTGGATACAGTGCCCGGTGTAGGATAAAAGTCCTGCACCTGTTGAGGATTAAGATTGTGATTTTTTAAATACAATGCAAGTTCTATAGCGTCGTTCAACGTGCTGCCGGGATGTGCCGACATAAGATACGGAACTAAAAATTGTTTTTTGCCTATTTTTTTATTTATATCATAATATTTCTCTTGAAATTTATTATATACCCTGTTTGACGGCTTTCCCATCAGTTTTAATACATTATCGGAAACGTGTTCGGGAGCAACCTTTAACTGTCCGCTTACATGATATTCGCACAGTTCTCTGAAAAACGTATCGTCTTTATCCGCTATCAGATAATCAAACCTTATTCCCGAACGCACAAAAACCTTTTTAATACCGTCAATCTTTCTCAACTTACGCAAAAGCGAGAGATAATCGGCATGCGATATGTCCATATTTGAACACGGCTCCGGAAAAAGGCATTGTTTATTCGCACAAGCACCCAATGTCGACTGCTTTTTGCAGGCTTGTTTTCTGAAATTTGCCGTCGGTCCGCCAACATCATGAATATATCCCTTAAATTCAGGATCATTACGCAATTGTTTTGCCTCATCTATAATTGATTTATGGCTTCTTGATGTTACTATTCTGCCCTGATGAAATGCAAGTGCACAAAAATTACATCCGCCGAAACATCCTCTTGAACTTGCAATGCTGAACTTAACTTCAATAATTGCAGGCACTCCGCCGGCAGCTTCATACGAAGGATGATACGCTCTGGTATACGGCAGAGAGTACACCTTGTCCAGCTCATTTGTATTTAAAGGCGGAGCGGGTTTGTTTTGAACCAAAAATCTGTCTGCATGCGGTTGTATTACCGTTTTGCCTATGCATGGGTTTTGTTGTTCAAATTGTATCTTACAGGAGAGTGCATATTTCATCTTATCTTCACAGCACTCTTCATACGACGGAATAATAATACTGTCTTTTGCTATATTGTCAATATTTTTTGCGATATAACACGAACCCGGTATGTCTGTAATACTTTTCACATCAACACCGTCGCGTAATCTGTCTGCAACCTCTACAATTTGCTTTTCTCCCATACCGTACAGCAATATATCAGCACGTGAATCCAGCATTATGGAACGCCTGACTTTATTATCCCAATAATCATAGTGTGCAAACCGTCTTAAGCTTGCCTCTATACCACCGATTATGAGCGGAATATTACCGAATGTTTCTCTTATTCTGTTGGCATATACAATTGTTGCCCTGTCGGGGCATCTGCCCGCAACACCGCCGGGCGAATATGCATCGGTGCTTCGTACTTTTTTTGATACGGTATAGTGGTTAACCATTGTATCAATATTTCCGGCACAGATAAGTACGCCAAGTCTCGGACGAGGGAAAGCGGCAAAATCGCTCTTATCCTTCCAATTCGGCTGAGACAGTATGCACACACGGTATCCCGCATCTTCCAGCACGCGTGATATAATCGCCGGCCCAAAGCTGGGATGATCAACATACGCATCGCCTATCACATATAAAAAATCGTAAAAGTCCCAGCCTCTATCGGACATATCCTGCGGAGAAACAGGCAAAAACTTATCCTTCTTCATCATCATCGACGTTCCAACCTTCCAATGCAGCACGGCTCTTTAAAACCTGTCTCGGCTTGCTGCCATCGGCACCTGATATTATTCCGCGAGCCTCCATCTGATCAACAATACGGCCGGCTCTGGAATATCCCACACGCAAACGGCGTTGTATCATAGATGTTGATATCTGTCCCAGCTCCAATGCTATATCAATAGCCTGAGGAAGTAACTCGTCATCATCGTTATCGGTTTCATCATAACCCGAAGTTGATGTTTGTCCCACTTCCATTTGATGTTCTATTTCATCGTCATATACAACATCCTGATGATTTCCTTTAATAAAGTCAACAATTGATTCTATCTCTTTATCCGACACAAACGCACCCTGTACACGTGTAGGCTTGCTTGCACCGCTTGGGTGATACAGCATATCTCCCCTGCCCAACAGCTTTTCTGCACCTGCCATGTCCAATATGGTACGGCTGTCTATCTGACTGGATACCGCAAAGGAAATACGCGACGGTATGTTGGCTTTTATCAAACCGGTTATAACGTCTACCGAAGGACGCTGCGTTGCGATAACAAGATGCATTCCCGCAGCACGTGCAAGCTGTGCCAAACGGCATATTGAATCTTCCACCTCGTTAGGTGCAACCATCATAAGATCGGCAAGCTCATCTATAATGATAACTATTTTAGGAAGTTTAGGAAAACCTTGTTGTTCCATGGATTTGTTATATCCGTTTAAATCCCTTACCTTTTCATCCGAAAACAGCGAATATCTACGCATCATTTCCTGTACCGCCCAGTTTAAAGCCCCTGCCGCCTTTTTAGGATCGGTAACTACAGGAACAAGCAAATGAGGTATTCCGTTATACACTCCAAGTTCTACAACCTTAGGGTCAACCATAATAAGTTTAACGTCTTCAGGGCTGGATTTATAAAGTATACTTGTAATCAATGTGTTGATACACACGCTCTTACCGGATCCCGTTGCACCGGCAATAAGCACATGCGGCATTTTGGATATATCGCCGATAACAGGCTTTCCTGCAATGTCCTTACCGAAAGCTACGCTCAGCGATGATGTTGCCTTTTCAAATTCCGGCGACTCTATTAATTCACGCAACGCAACCGACGCAATTTCATCGTTGGCAACCTCTATCCCTATAGCGGCTTTTCCCGGAATAGGTGCTTCTATGCGTATGCCTTTTGCCGCAAGATTAAGCGCTATATCATCCGTCAGACTGACTATTTTGCTTACCTTTACCCCAGGACTCGGCTGAAGCTCGTAACGCGTTACGGCAGGACCTTTACTAACCTGCAAAAGCTTTACCTCTACACCAAAGCTTCTTAGTGTTTCCAAAAGCTTCAAGCTCTTTTCACGAATTTCTTCACGGCTGTCAATTGTTTTTTCGCCGTGCATCGTCAACAACGACACAGGCGGCGGTATATACACGTACGGTTCCGGTTTTTCTTCGATTTCCAAAGTATTTGTATCGCCGGAGGCAACAGCGGAGTCTGTATCACCGTTTGCCGGCAATGATTCGGTAGTTTCACATTCGTCAGTATTCGGTGATTGCTGTTCGTCATGCGGTTTTGCGTTATCATCAGTATGTATGTCCAATTCGGCAGGAGTATAAACCCGTTCCTGCATATCGTCCGCAAAAGACGAAATGTGGACATCGGGCAAAGGCACGTCCTCATCCGGCATAGAATTTAAGTCTTCGTCATCTGTGGATATGTCAAAATCATAATTGTCGGTTTTAAGCACACCAAACGTTGATTTGATTTTTTTCGCAGTACGTCTGCCTGCGTCTGACTTATCAGATTTCTTTACGTCTTTAACCTCAGACGCAAAGCCTTTAAAAAAGCTTATTACAACATTTATCAGAGAAACTCCGGTAGTTAAAGAAGAGAGTATCAATACAATCAAAACAAGAATTATAACAGAAACTGCTACGCCGACAGTTTTATTAAGTCCTACCGCAAGAACCGCACCCAACATTCCGCCGTTAAAGGCAGCAAGCGGTATGTCATGTGCCGCTTCAAGCGTTATAGGTGCAGGAACAACAACAAAACTAATTAAAGCACCAATGCACAAAAACAGCAGCAGAGCGTAGACTGTCTTAAGCCAAAATTTAGGATATTCACGCTTGATAATAAGGTATAAACCCAATCCGAACAACGCAACAGGCAAAACATATACCAAACTGCCAAACAAAAAAAGCAATCCGTTTTTTATTAAATGTCCAAGCGTACCGGTAGCCGTTGTGTATACAAATATAGCAAGAAACACCGATACAACAGCCATAATTGCAAAACTGATTTCCATTGATAAAGTTTGTTTGCTGTCTTTATCTTTAACCTTCTTTGCAGTTGTTTTTTTGGTTGTACTCTTTTTAGTTGCTCTTTTAGCGGTTGCCATTTACAGCAATCCTCCTTGCTATAAAAATAATTATTTTATGAATCCAAGCACTATTGCCACAACAGCCATAAGCCAGCAATAATACGAAAACCATTTGAGCTTGTTTTTAGATACTATCGTTACAAATCCTTTAATTGAAATTATGCCGACTATCGCCGCCACAACAGCACCTATTATAATTGCAGGTATGTCTGCATACATAATTGAAGAACCGATTGCGTCAGGAACTTCCAACACAGTAGCACCTAAAATTGCAGGTATGGACAAAATAAACGAAAACTTAACCGCAAACTTTTTGTTAAATCCGTTTACCAATCCGCCGAACATTGTCGTCCCGCTTCGGGATAAGCCCGGAAAAAGGGCTATGGCCTGAAAACATCCAACCCAAAATCCGTCTTTTACTGTTGCGTTCTCAATCGTTTTTTTTGAGTTGACAATTCTGTCCGACAGCATCATTAACACACCTGTTACAATAAGCATAAGTGCCACAAAGAAAACGTTTTGGAAAAACGCCTCAATTCCAAGCACGCTGTATACAGCACCCAATATAACAGCAGGCACAGTTCCTACTATGATCATAATCAAGAATTTTCTTGAAGATGTTTCTATTGCAAATTTCCCATGGAACATATCTCCTATCCACAGAAAAAATTCCTTAATAAGAAGAAATACGTCCTTACGGAAAACAATAAACACCGATACTAACGTTGCACAATGCAGTATTACATCAAACGCCATATTCGACTCTGCTTGACTGATATTTAAAATTTCCAACAATCTTGAGAAAATCACCAAATGTCCGGAGCTGGATATCGGCAAAAATTCGGTCAATCCCTGAACTATACCCAAAACAATTGTTTCAATAAATTTCATTATTTAAAACTCCTTTTGAATTTATTGTCTGATAATCATATTATATTTGAGTATTATATCACACATTACGCGGAAATTCCATTGTTTTTTTGCGATAATAAAAAATTTTTTAATAATCACTCAATCCGAATAAAAAAGTATTGACAACATCAAATCAGATGTATTATAATAACACAGTGCTCAAAAAAAGGCACAGTTATTGATTAATATTTAGGGGTATGATGTAATGGTAACATGCCGGTCTCCAAAACCGTTCTTGAGGGTTCGAGTCCTTCTACCCCTGCCAAAAAATCGGCAAAGTTCGTCAGAATTTTGCCGATTTTACTTATTCACCCATTCACTCTTACCCCAAAAAACTTGCCGATTAAAGCAAGCGTATATTACGGCAAAAAAATATACTAAAAAATGATGTTTCCCCAAGCGAGCTGTTATCATTATCAGCTTCAGACTTGGACTTGAAAGAAACATCATCTTTTTTATGATAAATTCAAAAAAATAAAAAAAGCAACCGCAAAAAAGCGATTGCCCTATTTTATGATTTAACAAAGCTATTTCCCCGACTTTTTCAGTTCCTTTATGCACGAAGAACAAATATTTTTTCCTTTGTATGAAATAACATCTTTCGCATCGCCGCAGAAAATACACGCCGGTGCGTATTTTTTTAAGATTATTGTATCATCGTCTACATAAATTTCCAGCGAATCTTTTTCATAAATATCAAGCGTACGTCTTAATTCTATAGGTAATACAACTCTGCCCAATTCATCAACTTTTCTGACAATTCCTGTAGACTTCATATTCTTCCCCTCACTACATAAATTTCAAAGCTCTCTTTAATACGCTATATCCGTATCAATTTTTAGTATATCACCAATCAAACAATCAGTCAATAAAGAATGTATCATTTTTTGTACTTTTTCGTTTTCGCCATTAAAAATATTTATTTTTATTTTCGGACAAACACCCATTTTATGCCACTTTTGGCAATTAAATCCCAAAAATACAAGCATTGATCATTTCGGAAATTTCACGTACGAGTTGCGTTACCTTTTAAATAACAAAAAAACCGTTCTGCGATATTTTAAATATATCTTGTTAATATTAAGCATCGGTTTTAGATTGACGCTTTTTCTTCATATACCGCTCCTCTTCGCTGAATATACATCCGCAGTATTTTTGCATGTATAATCCCATTTGTCTTGCTTTATCCTGTCCTGTGCGAAAATATTCCCGAAAATCACGATACAAAAACTGTACGTTATACTTTTGGGCCATTTCATATGCTGTTTTACATATAAGTTCATGATTTTGATACGGACTTATCAGTAAAGTAGTTGAAAAACTGTCGTAACCGTTTTCCGACGCATACTTAGCCGTTACCTCAAGACGACTTCTGTAACAATAACCGCATCGGTCGTTGTAGGAAGGATATACATTTGAAATAAATTCTCTCAATCCGTATTCATTTTGTACAATAAGTTCCAAATTATTATCCTTTGCAAAATCTATTAATGTGTTTTTTCTTGCTTTGTATTCCGTAAACGGGTGAATATTCGGATTGTACCAAAAACCCACAGGCTCTATATTTTCGATTCTGAGCTGATTTAAGCATTCCACCAGACACGGTGCACAACATATATGAAGCAAAGTTTTCATAGCTATCCCCTCTTATTGTTATACTGCATGTATGATACCACAATTTATGCATGTGTGCAACTTTTTGTTGCCGCGGCATATAATAAATTGCAGATACTGCATAGTATCGGAAACGGGGATATTTGTATGCGTTTGGGATATAGACGGCGTAAATACATAATCAAGCTCGCCGCTCCGGCATCGAAAAAAATCAACATAATTCTGATAATTATACTGATTGTGGCAGTCGTTTGTTCTACCTCTGTGTTTTTTGCGACAGCCATACGTCCCGTTATGCTTGCCTACAGCAAGGCATACGCACATAACATGGCGGTAAATATGATAAATAAATCCGTATCTGAACATTTTATCAAGACAGACATTAAGTACGACGATTTGATTATTTTGCAAAAGAATGAAAACGGTGATATTATTGCCATACAAGCAGATATTGTCGGAATAAACAAGCTCAAAAGCGAAATTTCACTGTCGCTTCAAAACATGGCATCACAGCAATATGAAGGCAAATTGCGTATACCGCTTGGCAGTATATTCAAAACCGATTTGTTTTCCGGAGTCGGTCCAAGAGTGCCGGTAAAGGTAAATATACTTGACTTTACCGATGTCGATATTGAAAGCGTGTTTTTATCGGAGGGTATTAATCAAACAAAGCATCAGATATTTTTAACCGTCAAGTTGAGCATTATGATATATCTTCCCGGCATACAAAAAGGCGAAACGGTTTCCACTAAGGTTCCCGTTGCCGAAACAGTAATCGTAGGCACCGTGCCAAATACATATACAAATATAGTCGATTCATCAAAATCAGCAAAAGACATAGCTTTGGATATAACGCATGATTAGATATTATTTTGATTGACTTTAATTTTAAAAAAATATATAATTATGGTGAAAATTTATATTAAAGGTGGTTGTGTAAATGAAAGCTGCAATAAGTATCATTCTTGCATTAGCCTTATTGATTTTTTTGCCTAAAAGCATTGATTTTGTGCCTAAAAACGAAAGCGATTACACCATTTTTGCAAACTACAATAATACATACGGCACTTTCCCGAAAGAAAAAATACTGAATACGTGCCAGGGCGGTTTTAGAATCAATATCAATTCATACTGGCTGCCTTCTTTTTATGACAAAGCCGCAGAAGACGGTGTCAATTTTGTGAGGATTGGTTTGAACGAACAGGATTATGACATAGTATCACGAAACAGCGAAACTCAAAAACTTGAGTTCGATTTTACAAAACTCGACAAGGTAATGCTCCCTATGCTTGAAAAAGGCATAAAGCCTGTTATTATCGCAATGGGTGCTATGGACGCTCCTATGCCTGCTGAGTTTTCGGACCTGACAGGCAGACCTATGAACATGGACGACCTTGGCGAATATATTACAGCCGTCGCACAGCATTTTGTTGATTTGGGATATACAGGTTGGATTTGGGAATCGCACAACGAACCCGAGCATGATTCATATCTCGGAAGTCCGTACAGTATTTGCAATCAATATCAGGTTTTTGCAGAGTGTGTAAAAAAAGTTGATCCAACCGCCATTGTCGGAGGATTCGGCATAAGAAATTCAAATCCCGATAAAGATTCCGACTGGAAAAACACATTCATCGAATTTTTAAGAAAAAATCCCGATGTCCCTTGCGACTATATTTCGGTACACCAATACGGTCTTCCCGATTTTTCCTGTGCCGACGGTATGGACGCATGGATGATAAGACGCGGTTTTGAAACACCTATTATCCAGCACTATACCGAATGGGGCTACGACTGGACAATAAGCAATCCCGGCTCTGCCAAAGACACAAACTTTGTTGCGGCATACGGTGCAAGACGCATGCTGTCCTCTCTTGTTAAACACAATATAGATTACATATACTATTACTCTTTTACAGACGGTCTTGAGGCCGAAAAGCTGCTGAACGGCGACTCCGGATTATATACCCTGGACGGGCACAGAAAATCCATGGCTCATTTGTTCAATTTCTACCACAATCTCGGCGACACTATCTTAACCAAAGATATAGCCTCAAATATCGATAAGCTGCAATACGGTCTTGTAACAAAAGATTCAAAAGACGGCTCGGTGTCCATGCTTTTATATAACTACGACGAAAACGATACCGAGATAAGCGTATGTTTAGACAAATTGCCGTTTAAAGGCAAAAACGTCAAGATAACAAAACGTATTGTTGACGAAAATAACGGAAACTATGCCAAAGACTATATGGAAGGCTTCAGAGGTTATAATGTGTCTGAGCATGAATTGCCGGCAGAAAGCATTGAAGTTGCGGAAGGCATGTCTCAATACATCGACAAAATACCTATGTCTGCCTACAGTATTGCGTACATCAAGCTTGAAGAAACGTCTGACAGCTTATCGCCGGCACAAATCACAAAGCGTGATCTT
Organism: uncultured Clostridia bacterium; assembly: GCA_905233855.1. Classification (GTDB taxonomy): domain Bacteria; phylum Bacillota; class Clostridia; order UBA1381; family CAJOGA01; genus CAJOGA01. The sequence goes on along the minus strand of CAJOGA010000021.1, from coordinate 18,126 downwards.
CCTGTCGTAAATGTTGCTGCAGGACGCAGTGTAACAACAAAAACATCGTCAGAAGAAGATAACTGGATGGGCGAATCATGGTCTAAAGATTATCTTACCGACTCTATCATATATTCGTTTGAATCAAACCAATGGGGACGCTACCGTCTGGGTTATCGCAGTCAGGCGTACGGCACCGAAAATTCCAATGAATGGATAACCATTGACCTTGGAGCAAAAAGAAACATAAACAAGATAAACCTTGTGCCGCTGAATTATACAAAACAGGACGGTTTAGGCTTCCCTGTTGACTTTACCTTGCGTGTATCGCAGGATAATCAATCGTGGAAGGATGTCGTTGTTGAAACAAACTACAATAACGGCGATAGGGTTTTGGGTATTCAGGAATTTAAGCTTGACAATATTGAATATGCAAGATATGTTCAGCTTAACGCCACAAAGCTTTCAAAAGATATAAACGGTGATTACAGACTTCAACTTATTGAAATGCAGGTTGAAAGTGCAATTGACAATGCAATAAACAATATGAATTACATCGAAGACGAAGTTGATATTTCGGGCAATTAAATTTTTGATATTTGATACATAAAACAGTTGACAATTGCATTGATATGTGGTAAAATTCTTCAGTAACCGCACGGAAGGGGTTTTAAAATCTTCTACAGATGCCCACACGGCGAGACTTCATTGAATCAGGAGGTGTATTTGTAATGTATGCTATAATCGAAGCATGCGGCAAACAGTATAAAGTTTCCGAAGGAGACGTATTGTTTGTTGAAAAGCTTGGCGTTGAAGCAGGTTCGGAATTCACATTTGACAAAGTTCTGGTTGTAGGTAACGAAGACGGCGTTAAAATAGGAACACCTGTTGTAGACGGTGCAACTGTTGTTGCAAACGTTCTTAAGGACGGTAAAGGCAAAAAGATTTATGTTTATAAGTACAAATCAAAGAAAAATTATAGACGTAAAAAAGGCCACAGACAACCATATACAAAGGTTGAAATAACAAAAATAAATGCTTAATTATTAAAAATCTTTTTTTGAAAGCTGAGGTGTGAATTATGGCTCATAAGAAAGGTATGGGTAGTACCAAAAACGGTAGAGACAGCCATTCCAAAAGACTTGGAGTTAAAAGAGCAGACGGTCAGTCGGTTCTTGCCGGAAATATACTTGTAAGACAAAGAGGAACTAAAATTCACCCGGGTGTAAACGTGGGTATCGGCAGTGATGATACTTTATTCGCTCTTGTTGACGGCAAAGTTAAGTTTGAAAGAAAAGGCAGAGATAAAACACTTTGCAGTGTTTATTCTGCATAATTCTTAATCAAAACTAAAAATCAGAGTTTGGATGTAATCATTTCCAAACTCTTTTTTTATGCGTAAAAAAGCGGCAGTATATCACCGCCGCTTCAAAGTCATCTTCCCTGTTTTTTTAATTACTTAAAAAACCTTTTAACATCTGTATGTGCAAAAGCTTTTATGTAAAGTGTTATAACAGTAATATATAATACTAAATTAATTGCGTTGGACGGTATCTTTTTAGCAACGTTAACCCAGAACGGATTGGAAAAGAACATTACATCCCATAATGAATTAAGCCCTAAATTAAGAAAAACAACCACAACCGCAGATGCAATGACAGAGCGTAGAACTATCGAGCCTAAATTATTGCCGCATTTATATAATATAAGGCCATAAACAAGTCCACGCAACCCGTTGGTTATTGTGTATCCGAAATAAAACGGGCCTGTAGGCATCAAAGTTGCACCAAGTATATCCGACACCACACCACACACAAGCCCCGGGATGGGCCCCAGCAGCCAACCGCACATCGAAAGAGGCACAAATGCCAGACTTATTTTACTGCTTGTACCCGGAATTAAAAATAATGTCGGAAACATGGCTGTTATAACGCGTGAAAAGAAAAATTCAAACGCAATGAAAACGCCTAAAAATACTATCGTTTTGGTTTTGAACTTCATTTTTTTCTCCTTGTGTTTTTATTTGACCTTAAATATTATAATATCATTGATTCAAAGTGTCAAGCGTTTGTTAAACGTTGTTTTTGCAGGTTTCAGTAATAAAAAAAGGCAGCAGGTTATACCTGCTGCCTGATTGATATTAACAATAATATCCAAGTGATCTTCGATTATTCCTTATCTTCGCCGTTGCAGTCGTCGCAATCACATTCGTCATCGCAACAATCGCAATCAAACTCAAGCTCGATTTCCTCGCCGCAATTAGGGCATGTAACCGTGCCGTTTTCTTCGTCTATCATGTCATAATCGATATACACTTCTTCGTTGCAATTCGGACATTCCATTTCAAAATAGTCAAGATCGTCAAAATCATCGTCATCGCAATCACATTCGTCGTCATCACCGTAAAAATCGTCTTCAAGAGTTGCCAAGTCTTCGTCTATTGCACTAACCGTTTCATCCAATTCATCAACGAATTCCGAAACTGTTTCTATTTCATCGGACATATATTCCAAAACTTCAACAATTTTCCTCAAAAGTTTGCCCTCATCGGTTTTTTCGTTAATATCCAACGCTTCAGCATAGCCCTTAAGATATGCTACTTTTTTACTTAAATCCATTTGTCTGATCCTCCTTATAAATTATTTTAATAAAGCTTAAATAACATTATGTAACTTATGCTCTTTCCATGTATTCGCCTGTACGGGTGTCTACTCTTACAACCTCGCCATTGTCGATAAACAGCGGAACGGCAATAACAGCACCTGTTTCCAATGTTGCAGGTTTTGTTGCACCTGTTGCCGTATCACCTTTAAAGCCCGGCTCTGTTTCAATTATCTTAAGCTCAACAAAGTTTGGCGGTTCAACACCAAATACGTTGCCTTTATAAGATAATATTTTAACAACATCATTTTCCTTAACAAACTTAAGAGCATCGCCAAGGCTTTCAGCATTAAGCGGCATCATGTCGAAAGTGTCCTGATCCATAAAGTAATACAAATCACCGTCATTGTAGGAATATTGCATATCTTTTCTTTCAATATGTGCCTTAGGCATTTTTTCTGTTGGTCTGAATGTTTTTTCAACAACACCGCCCGTTATAACATTGCGGAGCTTTGTTCTTACAAATGCTGCACCTTTACCCGGCTTAACATGTTGGAATTCAACCACCTGATAAACATTGTCCTCATATTCAAAAGTAACACCATTTCTGAATTCACCGGCAGAAATCATTTTATTCAACCTCCTGTTTTATTATTACTTGTCTATTATATTCTAATGCATAAACGATAAAATTACAAGGTTTTTTTCTAAATTATTAATAATTCTTTTGAAGATTTTGTAAAATTTTCGAATCCGTCCTCTGTTACACGCACAAGGTCCTCTATTCTTACACCAAATTTACCGGCTATATATATGCCCGGTTCAACTGTAACAACCATATCCGGCTCAAGTTTAATGTCGCATTTTAAAGACAGATTCGGTTTTTCATGTATCTCAACTCCGACGCCGTGTCCCAGTCCGTGTCCGAAACATTTTGAGTAACCCTGTTCTGATATATAATCGCGTGCAACGGAATCTACATCCGAGCATATCATTCCCGGTTTTATCGCGTCCAATGCATTCTGCTGTGCATCTTTTACTATGTTATACACCGTTTTCTTTTCATCGGATATATTCCCTATCGCAACTGTTCTCGTCATGTCGGAACAATAGCCGTTATAAACGCACCCAAAATCCATAGTTACAAGGTCGCCGCGTTGAATGATTCTGTCGGATGCTGTGCCGTGCGGCATTGACCCTCTCTCGCCCGATGCAACTATAGTTTCAAACGAGGTACCCGAAGCACCGCTTTCTGCCATATATCTTTCAAGCATAACGGCAATATTGCGTTCTGTAATACCGGGCTTTATAAACGGTAACACCTGCTCAAACGCATTGCTTGCGATCATCTCGGCAGTCTTGATTGTTTCAAGCTCCGATTTATCCTTTATCATGCGTAATAAGTTTATTTTATCCGCCATACCCGTAAAGGAAACGGATTTGTTGCTTTGAGTAAGAGTGTTATATTCAAAAAGCGTTATAACCGTATCTTCTACACCGACATTTTTACTTGCTGTGCTTGTCAGGACGTTTTGTATGCCGTCTTTTACATCAACCAATACGTAATCCTTTGCCTGAAGCCTTGCTTGGTCGTAATACCTGAAATCCGTTATAATAAATTGTTCTTTTTTTGTTATTATAAGCGTCGCATCTTCCGACGTAAATCCGCTGAAATAAAATATATTTGCCTTGCCCGACAGCATGACGGCGTCAAGTCCGTCCTTTTCCATAAGATCAATCAGCTTTTCTATTCTGTTATTCATCGCAAAACGCCTCTAACGCCATAATATAACCTTTTTTCCCGAACCCCGTTATTTGTCCCGTGCAAACAGGTGCTGTTACGCTTGTGTGTCTGAATTGCTCGCGTTTATGTATATTTGACAAATGAACCTCAACGGCAGGCACATTCACCGATGCTATGGCATCGCGGATCGCTATGCTGTAATGAGTGTACGCTCCCGGATTTATTATTATTCCGTCATACACACCCATTGCAGAATGAATCTTATTTATTATTTCTCCCTCAATGTTGCTTTGGAAAAAGTTCACTTCAATACCCTTTTCCTTCGCTTTTGAAAGTATTTCTTTATTGATTGACTCCATAGTGTCATTACCGTACACTCCCGGCTCTCTTAAGCCGAGCATATTCAGGTTTGGTCCGTTTATAACAAGCAACTTCATTTATCCTCTTTCCTTTCATTATTTAAAAAAACTTAAATACATTTTTTTCATTGCTATTGCATCTTCCGTTTGAGTGCCTGCCGATTCACATATAAACACCGGCGAGAGATTCTTTTTATATATTAATTCGGCTAACGGTAAAAAATCAGGTCCGAACTGTGTGTCATCAAATGTCAGATGTTTTTTTTCGCCGCCCTTTGTGTATTCTATTTTGCTGAAATGACTGTGAAACACTTTGAGCCTGTCCGCACCGAGTTTATTTTCTATACTGTTCAAAATGTCTTCAAAATCTTTTTTGGTTTTAAGGGAGCCGAATGTTCTTGCATTCAAATGACCGAAATCTACTGTGGGTAAAAATCTGTCATCCAAAAGACAAAGCTCTATCACCTCGTCCAAAGTGCCTATCTGATTAATTTTGCCCATCGTTTCGGGACATATGTGAATGTGCGAAAGACCTTCCGCATCTGCTTGACGCTGTGCCATCAAAAGTGTTTTTTTTGAAAACGCAAGCGCTTCCTCCCTGCTGAGCTTGCCTTTGCTTCCGCTATGCACAACAATTCTGTCAGCACACATCGCGTCCGCCGCCCTCAAGGTTTGCATGATATAATCAACACTGTTTATGCGTTTTTCCTCATCATCTGTTGAAAGACTTATATAATACGGTGAATGTACGCTCAGCTTTATATTATTTGATTTTGCCTCATTACCCAGCTTAACAGCCAGATCATGTCCTATACGCACACCGTTTCCGCATTGATACTCATACGCATCAAGTCCCTGTGTTTTTAACCATTGAGGCATTTTAAGCGATTCTTTATTACCGCTTGCATAAAAGCTTTCGGAATTTCCGGCAGGACCAAATAAAGCGTTCATAAATCAATCCTTTCCAAGCTTGTCAACAGCTTGAGTGTATGTGTTTTTTATTTCGTTTATTATCATTCCCAAAGTTTTGTTTTGAGTTTCAATTCTGTAGTCATAATTATTATAGTATTTTTGACGACGTTCATACCGTTCCCGAATTTGTTCCGCACCGACATTGTCTACAAGCGGTCTGCCGGTATTGCTCCTGCTCAGACGTTTTATGATAGCGTCGATAGGTGTGTCGATAAAAAATATTATTCCGTTTTTTCTCAAAGTGTCCATATTGATTTTTTTAAGCACCACACCTCCGCCGGTAGCTATAACTGCGTTTTCGGTATCTGATATTTTTTCTATGACTTGTGTTTCTATCTCTCTGAAATATTTTTCGCCCATGGAATCAAAAATATCATTTATTGTTTTTTTCTCGTGTTCCACAATCAGCTTATCAACATCAATAAACCGATAACCCATATTGTTTGCCAAAGCTGAGCCTATCGTTGTTTTACCGCTTGCCATGTACCCGGTTAAAACAATATTTTTCATAATCCAAACACCTCATGTTCTATAAGAGTTGACATTTTTTTTACATCTGTTTTTGTATCTGTAAAAATTTCATATGCCAAAACGGCTTGGTTTATTAACATACCCAGACCGTTGATTATTTTGCAGCCATGATCTTCAGCTAGGGACAAAAATTTCGTCTTGGACGGATTATATATCAAATCCACTGCTACGCTGCCGTTCCTCATTGCAGAAAAATCCGTCATGGGACAATCTTCGGTTTTGGGATACAAGCCAAGCGATGTTGTGTTTACCGCAACATCATACATATCATTGACATGCTCGGTATAGAGTGTATTATAACCGCACATTTTAAAAACATATTCTTTAATTTCCTGAGCTTTGCTTTGCGTCCTGTTGATTACGGTTATACTTTTTGCTCCCACCTGTGCAAATTTTACGCATGTGGAACGAGCCGATCCGCCGGCACCTAAAATCAAAACGTCTTTATCCTTTATTTCTCCGCCGCGGTGCAGTATTGACATATACAATCCGTCGCTGTCGGTGTTATATCCGATAAGCTTCCCATTTACGTTTTTTATTGTATTAACAACGCCGTACACCTTTGCCTGATCGGATATTTCGTCCAGATACGGAACAACTTCATGTTTATACGGTGCTGTTACGTTAATGCCCTTTATGTTCAATGCCCGCATGCCGTTTATGGCGTCTTCAACATTGCCGGCTTCCACTTCAAACGGAAGATATGTATAATCCAGATCAAGATATTCAGACATGAAATTGTGTACCTGCGGCGAAAAGCTGTGTCCTATAGGATAACCGATAAGACCGAGTACGTTTGTTTTTGCATTAATTTGCATATTGCCCACCTTTATCTTAAATTTTTGTATATTTGATTTTTTCAAGAATCCTTGCTTCAAATTTACGTTTAAGTTTTACCTTATCGTTTTTTGAATCTATGGGATCCACCAATATCGTAGTAATGCCGGATGAGTTTCCGCCCAATATATCGGTAAAAATCTGATCGCCTACAACGGCTGTTTGTTTTCGTTTTACATGCATCATGTGTACAGCTCTTAAATAGCTGAAAACAAGCGGCTTGGCTGATCTGTGTATTGCAGGAAAAGAAAACTGTTTATTGAATTCATCCACTCTGTTTTTTTTGTTGTTGGACACAAAGCAAATTTTTATATTGTTTTGCGTCATCATATCAATAAACTGCTTTGCCGTTTCATCTGCTGTTTTTAAAGAATACGGAACAAGAGTGTTGTCTATATCCAGAATAAGGGCTGTAATATTTAATTGTTTTAAAAAATATGCATCTATTTCAGATATGGATTTAAAATAATAATCCGGTGTTAAAATACTCATTATATATTCCCGCATTTACATTTTTTCTATTTCCGCCATCAACTCATCTACGATACTTTCCTGCGGCACTTTTTTGAAAATCTCGCCTTTTTTAAACATTAATGCTTCGCCTTTGCCGCCTGCAATACCAATATCGGCATCGCGTGCCTCACCCGGACCGTTTACCGCACACCCCATTATCGCCACTTTAATGTTCTTATTACACGATGCCAGCCGTTTTTCCACTTCGCCGGCTATAGGTATAAGATTTATTCTGCATCTTGCACATGTAGGACACGACACTATATTCACACCGGTTTTCCGCAGTTCCAAGGCTTTTAATATCTTAATTGCGGTTTTAACCTCTTCAACCGGATCAGCCGTCAGCGAAACGCGTATGGTATCTCCTATACCCTCCGACAGCAACGTGCCTATGCCTATACATGATTTTACCGTACCGCCGTCTTTTGTGCCGGCCTCCGTTACGCCGAGATGCAAAGGATAGTCGGTCAGTTCATGCATCATGCGGTAAGCTTCTATCATCATCGGCACGCTTGATGCCTTTAATGAAATCACGGTATCGTAAAAATCATATCTTTCCAGCATTTTTACATGCCTCAACGCACTCTCTACAATACCTTTGGCACATACACCGTATTTTGACAATATTTCAGGTTCTATCGAACCCGAGTTAACGCCTATCCTTATTGGTATGTTTGCTTTTTTACAAGCATCCACAACAGCTTTGACTCTTTCTTCTCCGCCAATGTTGCCGGGATTTATTCTTATTTTGTCTATCCCGTTTTTAACGCACTCAAGAGCAATACGCCAGTCAAAATGTATGTCGGCAACAACCGGTATATTTGTTCTTCGTTTTATATCCCTGACACACTCTGCCGCTGTCATGTCCGGCACAGCTATGCGGACAATTTCGCAGCCGGCTTTTTCAAGCTCGTTTATCTGATTTACGGTTGCGTTAACATCTGTTGTGGGTGTTGTGGTCATCGACTGGATAGTTACAGGGTTGTTTCCGCCGATTATAACACCGTTTACGCTAACCTGTCGTTTTTCCTTTCTCATAAATAAAAACCGCTTTCTAAATTAGTTTGAAAATATCGTTTATCATAACGTATGCCGCCAAAACAAGCAACAACGCCAAAAAGACAAAATTAACCATTGCTTCTTTTTCAACAGGAAACTGTTTCCTTCTTACAGCTTCGATAGCTAAAAATACAATTCTGCCTCCGTCGAGTGCCGGTATCGGCAAAAGGTTGAACACGCCCAGATTCAGGGTTATTAAAGCAACCAGCTCCAACACGCTCATCCAGCCGAATTTAATTGCATTTCCAACGGCTCCGCCTATGCCCACAGGCCCGGAAAGCTGATTTACAGACACTTTTCCGGTTAAAATTCCCCACAACGATATCAGCACAAGTTTTACAATATACACTGAACTGTAAAACGCTTCACGTACCGCAGAAAACAAATTAACCTTTTTCGTTGTATATGAAAATCCTATAATATATCTTTCAAGCGTTTCAGATTGTCCATCAAGCTCCGGATGCGTTTTCCCGTCTTTATACTCCGATACGACTACAGGCTGATCTATACCGTTTGTCGATGTCAATGTCTCCGCCCTGTCTTCATAATAGTTGACAGTTTCAACACGTTTGGACGGTTTAACCTTAAACGTCAGTTTTTCGCCATTACGTTTTACGGTTACATCTATCGGGTTTTCGTCTATGGTTGATAAAACGAAGTTCATGTCCTGATATATATTTATTCGTGTGTTGTTGACTTTTACTATTCTGTCGCCGGGTAAAAGACCCGAATCCGCTATATAAGTATCGTTTGCAAATTCGTTTATAACCGGTGTGTTTATTTCTCCCGCTCCGCATACAACAATTATATACACCAAAAATCCTAACAGAATATTAAGCAATGCACCCGAAACCAAAACTATAAACCGTTTCCACTTAGCTTGTTTGTTAAATGCACGTTCATCGTTGCTTTCTTTGTCTTCGCCGTCCAGCGAACAATATCCTCCTATAGGAAAAGCACGTACAGAATACAAGGTTTCGCCTTTTTGTTTTTTAAATATGGCAGGCCCCATACCTATTGCATATTCCACAACACGCATACCCAAAAGCTTTGCAGCTGCAAAATGCCCAAACTCATGGATGGCTATTATAATTAAAAAGATAAGTATTGTAACAACAACCGTAATCAATACAGACATAATATTACCGCCTTATTTTATTTTTTTGCCATTTCCCTAACATATTCCCTTACATTTTTATCAGCAGACAAAATATCGTTAAGATCAGGACTCATTATATTAGTATATTCATTCACCGCTCTGCTTATAAGCTCGGATATTTGCAAAAATCCTATTTCACCGTTTAAGAACAACTCCACCGCCGCTTCGTCGGCACTGTTAAACACGCATGGCATAATGCCGCCTGTTTTTGCGGCTTTATACGCAAGCGACAATGCCGGAAATGTTTCCGTATCCGGCTGCTCAAAGGTTAGAGTCAAAAGATTTGATAAATCAAGATTATTGTTTTGCATAGGCAGTCTATGAGGATACGTTAACGCGTATTGTATAGGCAGACGCATATCCGGCACGCCCAACTGTGCTATAACGGCATTATCGCAATATTCAACCATAGAATGTACAATGCTTTGCCGGTGCACAAGAACTTCTATATCGTCAACATCCACACCAAACAGCCACATTGCCTCAATAACTTCAAGACCTTTATTAACCATTGTTGCAGAGTCAATAGTTATTTTTGCCCCCATATCCCAATTAGGATGTTTTAATGCATCAGACGGTGTAACGCTTAAAAGCTCGTCCTTCGTTTTTCCGAAAAACGGCCCGCCCGACGCCGTTAAAAGTATCTTTTTTATTTCCTTTTTGTCCTCACAACCCTGCATGCTTTGAAATATTGCGGAGTGTTCGCTGTCTACCGGAAGTATGGAAACATTGTTTTCTTTGGCAAGCTTTGTAACTATGTGCCCTGCCGTAACCAAAGTTTCTTTATTTGCAAGTGCTATATTTTTTTTGTGCTTTATAGCCTCCACCGTCGGCACAAGTCCGGCAATACCAACCATAGCCGTAACCACAGTGTCAACACCGTTGAGTATAACACATTCGTTAATTGCATCGCTGCCGGATAAAACACGGGTGCTTGTGTCAGCTACCTTTATTTTAAATTCCTTTGCTGCTTCTTCATCTGCAACCACAGCCAATTCAGGCTTGAATTTACGCACTTGTTTTTCAAGCAGCTTTATATTTTTGTTTGCCGACAATGCCATTATTTTTATTTCATCGGAATATGTTCCGGCAACGTCTAACGTTTGAGTGCCTATTGACCCTGTTGAGCCCAGAACCGATATTTTCTTTTGCATGATACAATGCTCCTCCGGATAATAAAGTCATTGATATAAGATATGGAAACTATCCGCAAATTTTTGCGGCAAAGGAAAAACTCTGTTGTTATATAAAAATCGGGAATTTTTCCAAAAAGAAGTAAACAACCACCGCAACCAGAAGCACGCTGTCGAATCTGTCTAAAATGCCACCGTGGCCCGGCATAATCGAGCCGAAATCTTTAACATTACAGCTACGTTTTATGAGCGATGCTATCAAATCACCGAATTGTGCCGCAACAGCTCCTATAACACCCAAAGCAAACAACGAAATATAATTGATGTTGTATGCAAATACATATTTCATCACCAACGCATATATGCCGCAACCGATAACAACAGCTCCCACAACACCGCCTATTGCACCTTCAACCGTCTTTTTGGGGCTGATAGCCGGAATGAGCTTATGTTTGCCAAAAAATCTGCCCCCGAAATACGCACTTGTATCGGTAACCCAAGCTATTGCAAATACAAGCACCAAACACATTAAACCGCTATCGTCTTTTTTTCTGAGCAACAGCAAAAAAACTATAGTAGAGGTTATATAAAGCGTGGCAAAAATCATGTGGCAAACATCGTTAAAGCTTATCTTTTTGTTAAAAAGCACAGCCATGACCGATAATATGATAACATATGCGGTTAAAAATCCGAAAAACTGGTCCATATGTCCCATACTGCACAGGCACACCGTTCCGACTGCTCCAAAATATCCGAACAAGCTTAAACCGATGTTGAATTTGAAAGCTTTATACAATTCATACAGCATCATTACCGTGATTGCCGCCAAGGCAAGCCCTATGACAAGATCGCCCGAAAAAATTATGATAAAAAATATCGCCACGCCTATTAATGCAGTTACAACTCTTGTTATGAGATCGCTCTTTTTTTTATCACTCACTGTCTACACCACCAAATCTGCGTTTTCTGTTTTGAAAATCATATATTGCCTGTTCCAGATCGCCGCGATTAAAGTCAGGCCAGTTCTTTGGCGTGAACCAAAGCTCGCTGTATGCCGACTGCCAAAGTAAAAAGTTGCTCAATCTTTGTTCGCCGCTCGTTCTTATTATAAGGTCGGGATCGGGTTGATCTTTTGTGTACAGCATAGACGAAAACAGTTTTGCGTCTATATCTTCAACGTTAAGCTCGTTGTCTTTAACCTTTTGTGCAATTTTTTTCACACCCATCAGAATTTCTTCCTGTGAACCGTAGTTTATTGCTATGTTCAGTATATTGCCTGTATTATCAGCTGTCATTCTTTCTACTCTTTCAATTTCCGACTTTATATCGTCATTAAACACAGACCTGTCGCCTATAACTCTGATTATTCCGTTTTCGCCGGCAAGATACTTTTCTGCGTTTTTGAAATAGTCCAAAAGCAGACTCATTAAATAGTCAACTTCCTCTTTAGGCCTTTTCCAGTTTTCGGTTGAAAAAGCATATATTGTTATGTACTTTATACCTATTTTATTAGCTTCACGTATAACCGTCCTGACCGTTTCGGAGCCTGCCTGATGTCCCATACTTCTCGGCAGACCTCTTCTTTTTGCCCATCTGCCGTTACCGTCCATTATTATTCCTATATGTTTGGGAAGATTATTATAATCTATTTCTTTAGTCTGCTTCTTTTTACTAAAAAACAAAATGATCCAATCCTTTCGTTACAGGCATTTTTATATTAAAGGCTGTTATCTTTTCAAAACTATATGTTTAGGCAGTCCGTTTTCGGTAACAATTTCGTTTTCACCCATTATCAGCGGTCGCATGTATTCAATGAGCTCAGGTGTAACATAATCGCCGTCAGAGTTTATCCATTCTCTCGGTATAACCTTTTCTTCGTTGGCTATTTTACTTATTTGTGCCGGAATTATCTCTGTTTTATACGGATTATCCGATATACGTCTGAACATCATCATTTCGCCTGTGCCGCCTGATACAGCTTCATTAACAGCCGCCATTCCTATCTGCACAGACTCATCTATATCGGTTTTTGACGCAAAATGTGCCGCACAGCGTTGAGGCATATTCAACACCACCGCACGTGCTTTATAACCAATCTCGTTGCGGACAATACCTTCAAGCACGGTTGCCGCTCCGCCAAGATATTTATGTCCGAACGTGTCTGCAACTCCACTGGCAACACTGTCGCACAGATAGTTTCCGTCGCTTGTTTTAACGCCTTCAGACACCGCTATGATAATTCCCTTTTTTCTTTCGCCTATTTCTTTCACCTTTTGAATGAATTTTTGGGTATCAAACACAACTTCAGGCAAATATATCAAATCAGGGACGTCTGTTTCTTCATCCTTTGCAAGAGCGGACGCCGCCGTCAGCCAGCCTGCATTTCTGCCCATTATTTCAACTATAATAACGCTGTGCATATCATATGCCACAATTTCGCGTCCCAACTCTTTTGTTACAGTTGCTATATATTTTGCGGCACTGCCAAAGCCGGGCGTATGGTCGGTAAGTGCCAGATCGTTATCTATCGTTTTCGGCACGCCGACTATACATATTTCATAGTTTATAATTTTTGCATATTCACTTAACTTATAAACTGTGTCCATTGAATCGTTGCCGCCTATATAGAAGAAATATTTTATATTGTATTTTGTGAAGATGCTGAAAATCTTTTCATAAACATCTTTGCCTTCATCAAACGGCGGAAGCTTTTTTCTGCAAGAACCCAAAAATGCCGCCGGTGTAGATTTTAACAATTTTAAATCCTCATCGGTTTTTATCTGTTCGGACAAGTCTGTAAGATTATCGTTAATGATACCCTCTATTCCGTGAACAGCACCGTATATCTTATCTATAGCATCGTTTTGAGAAGCTCCTTTGAACACACCTGCCAACGTTGCGTTGATTGCCGATGTAGGTCCTCCCGATTGTCCTACTGCCGCATTTCCTTTTAACATAGTTTTTTTACCTCCAAATAATCATCTTTTATTTGCCCACACAAAATCTGTGAAAAATTGAGTTTACAATGTCATCCGTAACTGTTTTACCGGTTATCTCTCCCAAATATGATATTGCTTCGTTTATATCTATAGACGTGATGTCAAACGGCATACCGGCATTGAGACTTTCATTCGCACGCATAAGTGCTTTTTGTGCGTTTATCAATGCGGTTTTATGCCGCAGATTTGTTACCACGCTTATATCTTTATCATATATACCTTCCAAATCATACATTTTTCTTACGGCACTTGCCAAAGAATCCATGCCATCGCCCGTCTTTGCCGACACTTCCAAAACAACCGTGTCCGGTGCTATGGCTTTAACTTCGTTTAACGTTACACCGCCGGCAATATCGGTTTTGTTTATGAGGATTATCCTCTGCTTCGTCTTTGTAAATTCAAGCACATCCAAATCGTCCCGATTAAGATTTCTTGAGCCATCCAAAACGGCTATGACAAGCTGTGCCGCATCTGCCTGTTGTCTGCTCTTTTCTATGCCTATGCTTTCCACTTTATCCTGCGTGTTACGTATGCCTGCAGTATCAAGCAAAACAAGCGGTATGCCGTTTAAGCTTATGTTTTCCGATATTACATCGCGTGTTGTGCCTTCTATATCGGTTACTATGGCACGCTCGTTGCCTGAGAGCATATTCAAAACCGAGGACTTGCCTACATTTGTTGTGCCAACTATTGCAGTTGTTATTCCTTCTGTTATTATTTTGCCGTCGTCCGCTGTTTTGATAAGCTTGTTAACCTTACACAAAGCGGCGTTTATATCGTCATGCAGGCGTTTTGCGGTAAGCTCCTCAACGTCCTCGTCGGGATAATCTATACTCACCTGCATATGTGCCGCAAGGTTTACCAAAAGCTGACGTATATCGTTGATGCTTGAGGACAAACGCCCTTCAAGCTGACCTACAGCATTTTTTTGTGCTATATCGGTTTTTGAATTTATAATATCTATAACGGCTTCCGCCTGAGAAAGATCCATCTTGCCGTTTAAAAACGCACGCTTTGAAAATTCTCCCGGCTCTGCCGGACGTGCACCCGCATATATAAGCTCATTAAGCACGGCACGCGGTGCGGATATTCCGCCGTGAGTTGATATTTCCACTGTATTTTCGCCTGTGAAGGTGTGCGGTGCAAGCATGACCGACACCATGACTTCGTCAATTACATTTCCGTTTTCATGGCTGATTATATAACCGTGGTGTACAGTGTGTGTTTTTGCATTTACAAGCTTTGTTTTCGCCTTAAACACCCTATCGGCTATTTCAACAGCATCGTCTCCGCTCATGCGTATACACGCAATAGCGCCTATTCCGTAAGGCGTTGCCTGTGCGGCTATTGTATACATATTTTCACCTTCTAAAAATCAGTTAAGTTACGTGCCAAAAATTGTCCGGTGTATATTCTGCCAAGCTTTGATTCCGCTCTGCTGCTGCCGTGAAAATCGCTGCCACCGGATATCTTCATATTGTATTTTTTACAAATCTGCAAACACAGTTTCGTGTATGCATTGGTATATTGGCTATAGTAACATTCTATCCCATCCATGCCTTTTTCCTTCAATTCACGCACAAGACAGTTAAGTTCCTGTTCGTCCTGCGTTATATACACAGGATGTGCCAGAACAGCATACCCGCCGGCGGTGTGTATAAGCTTGACACACTCCTCAACAGTCAGCTTCTCTCTTGCAACATATGCCGGTTTATCGTTTGCAAGCATGTCATTAAAGGCGTCTTTGACCGAATTATAATAGCCCTTATCCACCAACGCCCTTGCCATATGCGATCTGCCGACAGATTCCGGCTTTGCATCAGGATTTAATGCGAGTAAATCGTTCATAGATATATTAAATCCATTATTTACAAGAGCCTCTATCATTTTAATATTTCTTTGTTTTCTGTATTCTTTCAGCTTATTTACCATATCGGTAAAATCCGGAATTTTATGGTTTATATAAAGCCCCAGAATATGCATCTCACATTTATATGCCGCACTTAACTCTATACCGGCAACAGTAGATACACAAAAGCTTTTTCCGGCACGTTCAAACTCATCAAGTCCGTTGACGGTGTCGTGGTCTGTTAAAGCTATTTTAGAAAGATTTGTTTCCTTTGCTTTTTTCACAAGCTCGTAAGGCGTCAATTCTCCGTCTGAAGCCGTTGAATGTGTGTGAAAATCAACATAATCAGTCATTTTCCACATCCTTTTTCAATGCTTTAAGCTCTTGCATAAAGGTTTCTATATCGTTAAAACGCTTATATACCGACGCAAAACGCACATACGCAACCTGATCCAATTCTTTTATTCTGTCCATCACCATTTCGCCTATAACACTGCTGGACACCTCTTTTTCGTTAGAGTGCTGCAGGGTGTTTTCTATATCCTCCACGATGCTTTCCATTTGTCTTATGGAAACGGGACGTTTTTCACATGCACGCATTATGCCGCCGAGTATCTTCTGACGGTCAAACGGCTGACGTGATTCGTCTTTTTTAACCACAGCCATTGTAACCATTTCAAGCGTTTCGTAAGTGGTGAAACGTTTCTGACATTTCAGACATTCACGTCTTCTTCTTATCACAGTACCTTCATCTGTCGGTCTGGAGTCTATAACTTTACTTTCAAAAAAACCGCAATACGGACATTTCATAAATCTTCACACTCCCATATAATTTTATCAGTCCAACTTAAGCACGGACATAAACGCCTCTTGAGGAACCTCAACGCTGCCCACCTGACGCATACGTTTTTTGCCTTCTTTTTGTTTTTCCAACAGCTTTTTCTTTCTTGTTATATCGCCGCCGTAACACTTTGCAAGCACATCCTTACGCATTGCTTTAACTGTTTCACGTGCTATAACCTTGTTGCCGATAGCGGCTTGTATAGGAATCTCAAACAGCTGACGCGGAATGGATTCTTTCAGCTTTTCGGTGATGCGTCTGCCCCTTGCGTACGCTTTGTCCTTGTGTACAATAAACGACAACGCATCAACCATATCTCCGTTAAGCAATATATCCAGCTTGATGAGTTCTGATTTTTCGTATCCTTTAAGTTCATAATCAAACGATGCATAACCTTTTGAACGCGATTTTAACGCATCGAAAAAGTCATATATTATTTCATTAAGCGGAAGCTCATAAAACAGCTGTGCACGTGTGGCGTCCATGTATTTTGTGTCGATATACCTTCCGCGTCTTTCCTGACAAAGCTCCATTATATTGCCTATAAACTCTATAGGAAGCATTATGTCCGCCGACACCATAGGTTCCTCCATATAGTCTATATAAGAAGGGTCCGGCAGGTTGGTAGGGTTAGCTATATCTATAACTTCCCCGTTTGTTTTATGCACTTTATAAATAACGCTCGGTGCTGTGGTTACCAAATCAAGATTATACTCACGCTCAAGACGTTCCTGTATGACCTCCATATGCAACAATCCCAAAAATCCGCATCTGAAACCAAACCCTAACGCTACAGACGTTTCAGGCTCATACAAAAGTGCGGCATCGTTTAATTGAAGCTTTTCAAGTGCATCGTTTAAGTCGTTATATCTTGCACCGTCTGCAGGATATATTCCGCAATACACCATAGGATTAACCCTTTTATATCCGGGCAGCGGCTCTTTGGCAGGATTATTTACTGTTGTAACGGTATCGCCAACGCGTGTATCCTGCACCGTTTTTATGCTTGCGGCAATATAACCCACATCGCCAGCCAAAAGCTCCGGCAAAGGCTTGAGTCCCTCCGGATGCAGACTGCCAACCTCAACAACGTCAAACTGTGCACCGGTTGCCATCATGCATATTTTATCTCCCGGCTTGATACGGCCCTCTTTTATTCGCACGTACACTATAACGCCGCGGTAAGAATCGTAGTACGAATCGAATATAAGTGCCCTGAGCGGTGCGTTTTCATCGCCCTGCGGCGGCGGTATAAGTTCCACTATCTGTTCCAGAACAGACTCTATATTTACTCCGTTTTTTGCCGATATAAGCGGTGCGTCCTCGGCAGGTATGCCGATAACATCTTCTATTTCAGCCTTTACAACTTCAGGCTGTGCACTCGGCAAGTCTATTTTATTTATTACCGGCACTATTTCCAAATTATGGTCTATTGCAAGATATGTGTTTGCAAGCGTTTGTGCTTCTATACCCTGTGCGGCATCAACTATAAGAATTGCCCCCTCGCATGCGGCAAGACTTCTTGAAACCTCATAGTTAAAATCCACATG
>CAJOGA010000020.1 GCA_905233855.1 uncultured Clostridia bacterium | reverse complement strand
GGAATTATATATATAATCGACCGTGATGGGAAAATTATCAAAACGGTATCCGAAACGGAATTGATAGACGATTTGATATGGAACAACGGCAATTTTTAATAAAAAGCCTTCTCTTTTAAGGGAAGGCTTTTTATTAAAAAAATATTTCGTTTCCGAACTATTGACATTATCAAATCAATAGAGTATAATTACTTCGGGTACGAACTTAATATAACAAATAATTTACAAAACAAAAGAGGGGGGAGTATATGTTTAACGATTCAAACGAAACTCTGTTCCATGAGATAATAAAGCTACAGCATATAGTTCACCGTATCCTTCCTCCGCCGCATGAGGAAGATAACAAGCCACATCTGCCGCATAAAGGTTTCCCCGATAAAAACCATCCGCCGTTCAGAAGGGAAAATATATTGCGGGTTCTGATTGACGCTGAAAACGGATTAAGGCAAAAACAAATTGCTGAAATTATGGGTATAAGGGCACCTGCAATGTCTGAGTCAATTCTTAAATTGGAGGACATGAATTACGTAGAGCGGAAGCCTGATCCTGATGACGGACGTGCAACAAGAATTGTTTTAACAGAAAAGGGCAGGGCAAGAGCATACGAAATTCAGGATAATCACACAGAAATTTTGAACGGACTGTTTAAAAATCTCAGTGAAGACGAAAAGAATCAATTAATAGGTTTACTGAAAAAAATAAACGAACGCAAATAACAACCGAATAACAAAGTTCGGATTATTAATTTTATTATTTACAGGAGAGTGGGAAAAATGAATATGCCGCCGCCACCAAGTCACAGAGTTAACGATCAATACCGGGTTAAGCCACCGAAGCACTTGCGTGAGGTTCCGGGATATTTGAAAAAAGTTGTCGGTGATACGACAGAGAGAATGTTTTATATTATAAAGCTTGTGTGGGAAGCAAACCGTGGAATCATGTTCATAATGGCATTTATGACATTGTTCAACGGAATTATGCCGGTTATCGGCTCGTTGATAAGCAAAGAAATCTTGAACAATCTTGCAAAAGCGTACGGAAATGCACTGACAAGCTTTCATATAATTGCAGTACTTCTTATAGCACAGTTTTTCTACCTGCTTTTTAACGATGCAATCGCCAGAATCTATTCAACGGTTTTGCAAATATCGGGCGAGGTTGTCGCAAACCATATCAAAATAAAGTTGATGACAAAATCCAAGCAGGTCGATCTTGCAAACTATGACAGACCTGAATATTACACAAAGCTGGAAAATGCAACAAGAGAAGCGGCACGCCGACCTATTGAATCGCTCAGAGCAACGTTTTCAATCGTCTCGACTGTTATAAGCATAATAAGCTATATCATAGTTATTCTTGCAATCGGAATAATGCCGGCACTTGTTATTATTGCTATTTCCATACCGTCAACCATTATAAACTTTCATTTCCGCAAGAAAAATTTTGCCTATATGTTCCGCCGAAGCAAGGAACGCAGACAGCTTAATTATTACTCCGAATTGGTAACAAATAAAGATTTGGTTAAGGAAATGCGAACGCTGAATCTTACAGACACCTTTATCACAAAGTATAAAAATGTGTTTGATATTTACTTTAAAGGACTTCGTAAGCTGATGGTGAGAGAGTGCGTATGGAACATCACGGCAAGTGTGCTGTCTACCGTGGTCAACTGCGTTTTGTTTGTGATGATAGCCAGAGGTGTTTTCGACGGACAGTATGAAGTGGGTAACTATGCTTTATATACCGGTGCGTTAAACGCTATCGCAAGCGGAATATCTTCGCTGATTACAACTACAGCGTCTATTTATGAGTCTACTCTGTTCATAAACAACGTAATTTCATTTATGAAAGAGGAACCGAAAATTGTTCCAAGCATCAACCCGCCAAGAAAGGTTGAAAGAGGCGTCGGCCATACCATTGTTTTTGATCACGTTTCATTCCGATACCCGGGCACAGAACATTATGTGTTAAAGGATATAAATATGACTGTTGCACCTAATGATTCGGTGGTTCTTGTCGGTTTGAACGGAGCGGGTAAAACCACGCTTATCAAATTGCTGATGCGTCTTTACGATCCGACAGAGGGCGTCATTTTGTTAGACGGACATGATATACGCGAATATGATACCGTGGCTTTGTACGATATGTTCGGAGTTGTGTTTCAGGATTACGGCAAATATGCCGTTACAGTCCGTGAGAATATTGCTTTCGGTGAAGTTATGAGGGATATAAACGATGAGGAAATAAAGCAGGCAGCCTACAACAGCAATGCACAGACGTTTATAGAAAAGCTGCCGCAACAGTACGATACATCACTTATGCGGTATTTTGAGGATAACGGTACCGAGCTTTCTATCGGTCAATGGCAGAAAATAGCGATCGCAAGAGCGTTTTACTCAAATTCCGACATTCTGATTCTGGATGAACCTACCGCCTCGCTTGACGCAATTGCCGAGCAGGAAATCTTTACACAGTTTGAAACGTTGCGTCAGGGCAAATCATCAATATTTGTTTCGCATCGCTAACAAAATTGTGGTGTTAAATAACGGAACGATTGAAGAAATAGGAAATCACACCGAACTGATGAAAGCACACGGAGAATACTATAAGCTGTTTTCCACACAGGCAAAACGTTATCAATCGCCTGTGGGCGATGAGCGTCCGCCGTTTGACAGAATGAATCCGCGTCATGAGATGGTTGATTGATTTTATATTTTGCAATAAATGTACGTAAGACCGACCTTATAAAAAACGAATAAAAAAATCCCGAAATTCAGCTTGGATAAACTGCAGACTGTATATCGGGATTTTTATTTTTATAAAAAACATCAGGCGGACAGTCATTTAAAAAGTGTTTTGCCTGCTCAATGTTATATGTAAGCGGATTTTGTGTTATTATAGGTTTTTCTTTTTGAAAAGTGCTTCTTTTATTACGCCTTTTGGATCCTTCACAAGAAGAATTACAAGCCATATGATCAAACCGAGAGCAACAACGGACAGCCCGAGATACAGATCATTCAGTATATCTGAAGGTGCAGGGTTAAAATATTCGGCACCAAGTTCCGCATACTCAAATATGGCATCCGCCAGCCACATTATAGATGCCCCCCAATACAGCCAACAAAGGACGCCGACCATCATCCGGCTTTTTGGAGCATTTTTATACCAAATAGCCGTGCAAATAACAGCAGAAAAAATTGATATCAATAAAGTCATGTCAAATTCCCCTTAATTTTTAGCAGTGGTTGTTTTTGAAGCTCTTTTTTCTATCATGTGGGAAACAGCCACCATGCCCAGCCAAATGCCTGTTACAAGTACAGCCATTGTTACGCCTACTGTTGACATCTCATGCAGCATTTCAGCCATATCGGCAGGATCGTTTGCTGCTGTCAAAAATGGGAAGTAAGGCACAACTTCTCCGTGCCAAACATGTTCAAAAGCAAGCAGAACAGAACCGCCCCAAAGTAACTTGTTGAGCCAACCCAACTTTTTTGAAAACGGAATTTTTTCAGCCGCTTCGAGATTGTTGCCGTCAAATTTTATATTTGAGTTTTTGTTGGATTTCTCTCCGCTTTTCATTGACTTTGCAACAATAGTAGTTATGACTGCTTCAGCAGCCGGAACAATAAAACATGCCATTATTTTATCCTCCTAAAAAATTCATCTAGACACATTCTATCATTCGTTTGTTTATTTGTCAAACAATAATAGGTATAATGATCCATAATTATGTTTATTTCAACACAATATTATTACAAAATCAGTTTTTTTGTATTGACGAAAATCTGCTTTTGTAATATGATTAAATAATACGGTATCAGCGTTAAAAATAACGGTGTGAGCTCGTTTCACAAATAAGAATAAGAGCGTTGATACGCCAACCGTTATCGGAGGGAAAACTATGCAGAAAAAATTTGAAGTTGTGTCGGAATTTAAACCGACGGGCGACCAGCCTCAGGCTATTGAAAAGCTGTCAAACGGTATAATAAACGGCGACAAGGCACAAACTCTTTTGGGAGTTACAGGCTCAGGAAAAACCTTCACAATAGCAAACATTATCGAAAAAGTAAATAAGCCTACTCTTGTTTTGGCACACAACAAAACCCTTGCCGCACAGCTCTGCAGTGAGTTTAAAGAGTTCTTTCCCAACAATGCTGTGGAATTTTTTGTTTCCTATTATGATTACTACCAACCGGAGGCGTATATACCGCATACAGACACTTTTATAGAAAAAGACGCGTCTGTCAATGACGAAATAGACAAGCTTCGGCACAGTGCCACAGCGGCACTTTTTGAACGCAGAGACGTTATAATCGTTGCCAGCGTGTCGTGTATATACGGCTTGGGCGATCCTGTCGACTATAACAATCTGGTAGTATCCCTGCGTACGGGCATGCAGAAGGACAGAGACGAAGTTCTCCGTAAGCTGGTTGACATACAGTACGAACGCAACGACATAAATTTTACAAGAAATAAATTCAGAGTACGCGGCGATGTTGTGGAAATATTTCCGTCAAACGAGCATGAAAACGCCATACGCGTCGAGTTTTTCGGAGATGAAATAGAGCGTATATCGGAGATAAACGTTGTAACGGGTGAAATTGTGGGTATACGCAACCATTGCGTTATATTCCCTGCATCACACTATGTAACCACGCCCCAAAAGCGGGAAAACGCCATTTTATCCATTGAAAAGGAATTGGACGAACGCGTTGCGTATTTTGAAAAAGAAGGCAAGCTTTTGGAAGCACAAAGGATTTTGCAACGCACAAATTACGACATTGAAATGATGCGTGAGGTTGGCTTTTGTCAGGGCATAGAAAACTATTCCAGACATATAAGCGGCAGAGAGCCGGGTTCGTCTCCTTTTACATTGATAGACTATTTCCCGAAGGATTTTCTGCTTGTCATAGATGAATCACACGTTACAATACCGCAGGTGCGTGCAATGTATCACGGCGACAGGTCAAGAAAAGAAACGCTTGTGGAATACGGATTCAGATTGCCGTCGGCATTCGATAACCGCCCGCTGACTTTTGAAGAATTTGAGGACAGAATAAATCAGGTTGTTTTTGTAAGTGCCACACCGGCGGACTACGAAAAGGAACGGTCAACGGCGGTTGTACAGCAGGTTATCCGCCCTACGGGGTTGTTAGACCCGGAAATTATCGTTAAGCCTACCAAAGGTCAGATAGACGACCTTATAACAGAAATCCACGGCGTTACCCAAAAGGGCGAACGCGTGCTGATAACAACGCTGACAAAAAAGATGGCTGAAGACCTGACCGATTATCTTACCTCCGCAGGCATAAAGGTACGATACATGCATTCTGAAATACACACCATCGAAAGAATGGAAATAATACACGATTTGCGTGAAGGTGATTTTGATGTACTTGTCGGAATAAACCTGCTGCGTGAGGGATTAGACCTGCCGGAAGTATCTTTGATAGCGATACTCGACGCTGATAAGGAAGGGTTTCTGCGAAGCGAAACATCGCTTATTCAGACAATAGGCAGAGCGGCACGAAACAGTGAGGGCAGAGTTATAATGTATGCCGACACGGTAACCGGCTCAATGCAGCGTGCTATAGACGAAACAAACCGCCGCCGAAAAATACAAAAGGATTACAACACAGAACACGGTATCACGCCTAAAACGATCAAAAAAGGCATACGTGAGGTTATAGAGGCAACAAAAGCGGTGGAAGACACCGATAAATCACCTAAAGGTTTGGCAAAAGAACAGTTGATACTTGAATTGACAGAGGAAATGAAGCTTGCGGCGGAAAATCTGCAATTTGAGCGTGCGGCTCAACTCAGAGACAGATTGGAAAAACTAAAGAAGAAATAAACGGAGGCAAGTTATGGCAGACTATATAAGTATAAAAGGTGCAAGAGAGCATAACCTTAAAAATATAGACGTGAATATCCCGCGTGATAAATTTGTTGTAATAACCGGGCTAAGCGGTTCGGGCAAAAGCTCGCTTGCGTTTGATACAATTTATGCGGAAGGTCAGCGAAGATATGTGGAATCGCTTTCGGCGTACGCACGTCAGTTTTTGGGGCAAATGGAAAAACCGGATGTAGACTATATAGAAGGACTTTCTCCGGCTATAAGCATAGACCAGAAAACAACCTCAAAAAATCCGCGTTCAACGGTCGGTACGGTTACAGAGATATACGATTATTTGCGTTTGCTGTATGCCCGTATAGGCGTTCCTCATTGTCCTGTGTGCGGCAAGGAGATATCCAAACAGAGCGTAGACCAGATAGTTGATAAAGTTGTCGCTTTGCCGGAGGGTACAAAAATACAAATTCTTGCACCTGTCGTGCGTGCACGCAAGGGTGAACACAAAAAAGTGTTTGACGATGCAAAAACATCGGGTTACGTACGTGTGCGTGTTGATACAAATATGTATGAACTCAGCGAAAACATAGAGCTTGATAAAAACAAAAAACACAGTATAGAAATTGTTGTAGACCGTCTTGTGGTCAAGCCTGAAATGACAAAACGTCTTGCCGACTCTCTGGAAACTGCCCTTGGAATGTCGGGCGGCAGCGTCATGATAGAAATTATAGGCGGAGAAATTTTATCCTACAGTCAAAACTATGCTTGCGATGATTGCGGTGTGAGCATAGACGAATTAACGCCGAGAATGTTTTCGTTCAACAGCCCGTTCGGAGCATGCGAGCATTGCGACGGCTTGGGCTTCAGAATGACAATAGATCCCGATTTGCTTGTGAGAAATCCCAAACTCAGCATAAACGAAGGTGCTATAAACGCAAGCGGATGGCAGGCACCTCATGTTAAAGACTCCGTGGCACACATGTATTTTACCGCACTGGCAGAAAGGTATAACTTCAGTATGGACGAGCCTTTTGAAAATCTGTCGGACGAGGTTAAGCATATCATATTTTACGGCAACAACGGTGAAAAGCTCACGATGAAATATAGCAGATCAAACGGGTCGGGAACGTATAAATCGGATTTTGAGGGACTTGTCAAAAATCTTGAAAGACGCTATAAGGAAACAACGTCGGAATGGATGCGTTCGGACATAGAAAACAGCATGAGTATGGTTCCGTGTGAAAAATGCGGCGGAGCAAGGCTTAAAGACCAGGTGCTGGCGGTAACGGTAAGCGGCAAAAACATAAATGAAGTTACGCAGATGCCCATAGACGAAGCTATTGACTTTTTCAAAAATCTGAAAATAAGCAAAACCGACAAAATCATAGCTGAACAAATATTAAAGGAGATATTGGAACGGCTGACATTTTTAACGAATGTCGGGCTCAACTATTTAACATTGTCGCGTGCCTCCGCAACTCTTTCCGGCGGCGAGGCACAGCGTATACGTCTGGCAACGCAGATAGGTTCGGGACTGATGGGCGTGCTGTATATATTGGACGAGCCGAGCATAGGTCTTCATCAGCGTGATAACGACAAGCTGCTTGCAACGTTGAAACGTCTGAGAGATTTGGGCAACACACTTATCGTTGTGGAACATGATGAAGATACAATGTATGCCGCGGACCATATTATAGACATCGGCCCGGGAGCGGGCGTAAACGGAGGATATGTCATTGCAGAGGGCGATGTTGAGCAGATAAAGGCAAATCCTAATTCCATAACGGGACAGTATCTGAGCGGTAAAAAGAAAATAGAAATTCCAAAACAACGCAGACCCCTTACCGGAAAATGGCTTGAAATCAAGGGTGCTGCGGAGAATAATCTGAAAAACACAAACGTTAAAATTCCGCTTGGTATCATGACGTGTGTAACCGGCGTGTCGGGCTCGGGCAAGAGCTCGCTTGTGAATGAGATTTTGTATAAATATCTGGCTAAGGAATTAAACGGTGCAAAAACCAAGTGCGGAGCTTTTAAATCAATAAAAGGTGTTGAGCATCTGGATAAAATAATAGACATCAACCAGTCTCCTATAGGACGCACACCGCGTTCCAATCCGGCAACATATACCGGAGTGTTCACCGATATACGAACGGTGTTTGAACAGACGGCGGAGGCAAAGGTGCGTGGATACAAAGCAAACCGTTTCAGCTTTAATGTCAAAGGCGGACGGTGTGAAGCGTGCAGCGGCGACGGCATATTGAAAATAGAAATGCACTTTTTGTCCGATGTATATATTCCGTGTGAAGTGTGTAAAGGCAAACGCTATAACAGAGAGACTCTGGAAGTGCATTATAAAGGGAAAAATATATATGACGTTCTGGAAATGACGGTTGACGAGGCATGTGAGTTTTTTGAAAATCACGAAAAAATAAAACGCAAGCTTAAAACCCTGCAGGATGTCGGCTTGGGTTATATAAAGCTTGGACAACCTGCCACAACGCTTTCGGGCGGTGAGGCACAGAGAGTAAAGCTCGCCACCGAATTGAGCAAAAGAAGCACAGGCAGAACAATATATGTGCTTGACGAGCCCACAACAGGTTTGCATACCGCCGATGTTCATAAACTTATAGACGTGCTGCAATATTTGGTTGACGGAGGCAACACGGTGCTGGTTATAGAACACAATCTTGATGTTATCAAGGTTGCGGATTATATAATCGACCTGGGGCCTGAAGGCGGCAATAACGGCGGAGAAGTTGTTGCATGCGGTACTCCCGAGCAGGTTATGGAAAACAAAAAATCATATACAGGTGAGTATCTGAAAAAATATATTAAATAACGGAGTGCTGTTATGAAAAAGATATTTATGCTTTTGATTGCGGTTTTGCTTGTTGTATTTGCAGGAGGATGCGGCAACAGTGCTGATGACGGCAACGCCGATGATAATTATAGCGTCGATAAAATAAACGCGGAGGTTTCGCCCGCAAAAGAGCCGGAAAAGGTTATTGACATTAAAGCCGTGGGCGACATTATGCTGGGCAGAAATGTTCAAGTTAAGCTCAACTATGATTATCCTCTTGCGTTTGAGCAGGTGAAGGATATATTAAACGATGCCGATATCACATTCGGAAATCTTGAGTGTACATTGTCGGACAGAGGCGAAAAGCTTATAGGCAAGGGTGCATGGCTCAGGGCACAGCCTCAGGCGGTTGATGCGTTAAAATATGCGGGCATAGATATTGTAAGCATTGCAAATAATCACATTTTGGACTATAATTCGCCGGCACTTAAGCAAACTATCAGCATACTTGATGAAAACAATATAAAGCATGTGGGTGCCGGAGATAATATCACCGAAGCAAGAAAGCCTGTCATACTTGAACAAAACGGAATTAAGATAGGATTTTTGGCATATTCCGATTTGTACCAGTACGGCTACAAAGTAGACGGACAGACAGGCTACAGAACGCTGGAAGCTACCGATAAACAGTCCGGCATAGCACCTTTAAAAGAAGATATAATCATCAGCGATATAGCAACGCTTCGTCCCGAAGTGGATTTGTTGTTTGTGTCATTGCATTGGGGCGTGGAGGAATCGTTTAACATACCGCTCAAGCAGCGTGAACTGGGACATAATATTATAGATGCCGGAGCGGATATGATACTCGGACATCATCCGCATCAATTACAGGGCACAGAAATCTACAACGGCAAGCCTATCATATACAGCATGGGCAATTTTATTTTTGACCAGAATGACGATGAAAATAAAGATTCAATAATAGTATCGGCAAAATATGTAAACGGAAAGATAACTCATCTTTCACAGATGCCGGTGCGTATAGTTGATAAACGTCAGGCTGTGCCGGTTTACGGCGATGACGCAACAAAGCTACTGTCGTATCTTTTGCAAATGAGCAAGGATGTCGGTTCAGACTGCAAAATAGAAAATGACGTGTTGGTTTATTCTTTGGAATAAAAAAATCTTTACAACTTGAAACTACAGGGTATATAATAAGTATATATGCAAAAACCTTGGAGGCGGTTAAACTGATTGAGAAAATTAACTTAACAATGTTAACGGATTTTTATGAATTTACCATGGCAAACGGAATGTTTGTCAACGGCATGAAAGACAAAACGGTATATTTTGATATGTTTTTCAGGCAAGTGCCTGACGATGGCGGATTTGCAATAATGGCAGGCGTGGAACAGCTTGTGGAATATCTTAAATCGCTTGAATTTTACGAAGAAGACATTGCCTATCTTTCAAAAAAAGGTGTGTTTGACGAACAGTTTCTGGAATATTTGAGAAACTTTAAATTTGAATGTGATGTATGGGCAATACCCGAAGGCACTCCAATATTCCCCGGCGAACCTATAGTTGTTGTTAAAGGACCGGCGGCACAGGCACAGTTTGTGGAAACAATGCTTCTTTTAACAATAAATCACCAAAGCCTTATAGCCACTAAAGCTAACAGAATTGTAAGAGCGGCAGAGGGCAGACCGGTTATGGAATTCGGCTCACGCAGAGCACAGGGCTATAATGCGGCAATATACGGTGCAAGAGCGGCATATATCGGCGGTTGCGTCGGTACGGCATGCTCCATAGTGGACGAAAAATATTCCATCCCTGCAATGGGTACAATGGCACACAGCTGGGTGCAGATGTTTGACAGCGAATACGAAGCGTTTAAAACATACGCACAGGTTTATCCTGATAATTGTACGTTGCTGGTTGATACATACAACGTTTTGGCGTCGGGCATACCGAATGCGATAAAGGTGTTTAACGAAGTGCTTTTGCCGCTGGGCAAGCGTCCGCAAGGTATAAGAATAGACAGCGGCGACATAACCTATCTTTCCAAAAGAGCAAGAAAAATGCTTGATGACGCCGGCTTTGAAGACTGCAGTATAGTTGCCTCCAACTCACTTGATGAGTACATAATAAGAGATACTGTAATACAGGGTGCAGCGATAGATTCATTTGGCGTTGGCGAACGTCTTATAACGTCTAAATCGGAGCCTGTTTTCGGCGGCGTTTATAAGATAGTGGCCACAGAAAATGATAACGGAGATATAATTCCTAAAATAAAAATAAGCGAAAACGTTTCTAAAATAACAACTCCGTGCTTTAAACAGGTATACCGTCTGCATTCACGCGAAAACAATAAAGCGATAGCAGACGTTGTAACACTGCATGACGAAGTTATAGACGACAGCAGGGATTATGAGATTTTTGACCCTCAATACACCTGGAAAAGGAAAGTGGTTTATGACTTTTATGCCAGACCGCTTTTGGAAAAGATATTTGATAAAGGCGAGTGTGTGTATAAGAGCAGAAACGTGCACGATATAAGAAAATACTGTGCCGAACAGATAAACACCTTATGGGATGAGGTATTAAGATTTGAAAATCCGCATAATTATTATGTAGACTTGTCGCAAAAACTGTGGGATATAAAAAACGATTTATTGAAAAAATATTCCGTAAAATAATAACGGCGTTTTTGAAAGGAGATTTAAATTATGTATAATCAAGAACTTATGCAAAGTGTGTGGACGATTATTTCAAAATACGCAAAAAAATTACTTAACGCAGCAAACGGTATCGAAACGGCACTTTTTAAAACCGGTGCGTTTCTTGTCGGCTTATGTACGGGAGCATATCTTAGCAAATACATTAAGAAAATCGCCTGGCTTTTAGGTATCATAGGCATTATTATTGCAATTCCGGCAGCAATCAAAATCATCAGAAAGTTTTTGAACGACTGATTTTAAAGTGCAGTCTTTTGGTATTGATTTGATTTAAAAACTGTGTTAATATACACAATCAGAAGGTGGTATGATTATGAGCGAAAATACAGACAACATATTTGAAGAAAAAGACGAAAAAGAAGAAACAGCAGATTCGCAAACAACACAAGAAACAACCCCCGAGCCTGAAGCATCCGAAGAAGCTGTTGTTACAGGCAGTGAAGAAATAGCCGCAGCGGCAGGTGCGTCAATCAACTGGGGCAAAGAAATATGGGACTGGGTGTTAACCATTGCATTGGCAATAGCAATAACGCTTGTTATTAAAGCGTTTTTGTTTGACATTGTTAAGGTTGACGGAGCGTCTATGTTTCCTACTTTAGTCGACAGCGACCGACTTATAGTGAACAAGATAGCTTACAAGCCGCATAACGGCGATATTATCATATTAGACAGTAATTACACCGCAAGAATGGAATATATAAAAAACAAAGAGCAGGAATCGGGAAAAGAAATGAGCGGTTGGGATAAATTCGTTTTCAGATTCACTCAGCCAAACTATCTTAAGCCGAGATATTATGTTAAAAGGATTATAGCCATGGGCGGACAGGAAATAAACTTTGTAGACGGCAAGGTTGTTCTGGACGGCGAGGTTTTAGATGAGCCGTATTACACCGGTGAAACAACGGTAACAAATCCGGGTATGCAGGGTGTGTATCCCAAAAAGATAACCGATGGGTATGTGTTCGTAATGGGCGATAACAGAAACCGAAGCCTTGACAGCCGTGCATCGCTTGGTTTGGTCTCTGAAGATGCCATACTCGGTCATGCCGTGTTCAGAATATTCCCTTTCAACAAATTAGGAACAGTAAAATAATCGTATATCCGGCTCAAAACATAACCGTTTTCAGCCGGATAAATTAATTTTATAATAGTTTAATGCGTAAAAGCATTGTCGGAGAATCTGATGAAGAGAAAATTGTTAACGTGCATAACAGCGATAATTATTATATCGGCAGCATTTGTTTTTGGAATAAATTTCTATGTAACATCGTCCGTAGCAGGACAAATCGTTACCCAAAGCGAATACGCATCGTTGTCCGACGTTGATTGTATAATTGTTTTAGGAGCCGGAATATGGAACGGCTCACCCAGTCCTATGCTGGAGGACAGATTAACGGAAGGCATTGATTTGTACAAACGCAATGTATCGGACAAGCTGATAATGAGCGGAGATCATGGCAGAAAAGACTATGATGAAGTAAATATCATGAAAGACTACGCAATTAAAAAAGGCGTGCCGTCAGAGGATATTTTTATGGATCACGCAGGCTTTTCCACTTATGAGAGTCTATACCGGGCAAAAAACATTTTTAAGGCAAACAAAGTTATAATAGTAACTCAAAAATACCATTTATACAGAGCGTTGTACGTCGCAAAACAGTTGGGCTTGGAGGCTTACGGGGCAGGAGCTGATCCGCGTAAGTATGTCGGTGCGACATACCGGGAATTAAGGGAAGTACTGGCAAGAAACAAGGACTTTGTAAACTGCATCTTAAAACCGAAGCCCACTTATCTGGGCGATGCAATTCCGGTAAGCGGAAACGGCGATGTTACAAACGACAGGAGGAATCAAAATGAGTGATTACGGCTATAATTCTGAAAATAATACAGTTGGGGCTTTAAAGCAAAAACAAGAGTCGGATAGACTGCTGTTAAAGGCGGAGACTGTTATAGGATACATGGCAACCGTTTCATTTTTAGTTCTGCTCTTTACGGCGTCGTTTATAGAAATGCCGGTATGGACAAGTATTTTGCTTACAGCAATAGGGGTTATACTACTTATTGCAGGTGTAATCTTTGCAATAGAAATAGAGCAAAAAGCAGGCTATTATGAATGTGAAAATTGTCATCACAAATATGTGCCTAAATATAAAAGCGTATTATTCGCAATGCACATAGGAAGAACAAGATACATGAAATGTCCCAAATGCAATCAAAAGTCATGGCAAAAGAAAGTAATAAGCAAATGACAACCGAGGAGAGATTATAAAAATAATTTCTCCTTCAATTTGATTAAATTTTAAAAAAGGAAGTGATTGTTTGAACGATGGAAAAATTATCCAGTGGTATCCGGGGCATATGGCAAAAACCCGTCGGTTAATTGATGAAAATTTAAAATTGGTTGATATAGTTGTAGAGCTTATCGATGCCAGAATTCCGTATTCGGGACGCAACAGCGAATTTGATAATATATTAAAACAAAAACCGCGTCTTCTGGTTATGACAAAAGCCGATCTTGCCGATAAAAACGTTACCGAAAGATGGATAAAATACTATAAACAAAACGGACAGAATGTCATAAGTGTCAATTCGCTTTCGGGCAAAGGCGTAAACAATATTTTGTCGGAAGCTTCAAACATTTTAAGGGATAAAATAGAAAAGAACGCACAAAAGGGCATTAACAAAACAATAAAAATGATGATAGTCGGAATACCAAACGTAGGCAAATCATCGCTGATAAACAGTTTGATAGGCAAAAGCAGCACAAAAACAGGCGACCGTCCCGGCGTTACAAAAGGTAAGCAATGGGTGAGAGTAAGAAACGGCATAGAATTGCTGGACACTCCGGGCATACTTGCACCCAAATTTGAAAATCAGAACATAGGAAGAAATCTTGCTTATATTGGCAGCATACGTGATGAAATCATTGATGTACAGACTCTGGCGGCAAATTTGCTGGAACTGCTCAGTAAAAAATATCCGCAATGCGTAATGCAACGCTATAAACTTACCGACAGTATTGAAGGCGTCGGCGGCTTTGAAATCATGGAACGGATAGGAAAAAAACGTGGTTTTATTGTGTCCGGCGGCGAGATTGACTATGAACGTTGTGCAAACATAGTGCTGGACGAGTTCAGAAGTGCAAAAACAGGTCTTATATCATTGGAAACGCCTGAAGATATTGCAACATACACCGATTAAAAATCTATGCATAATAATTCATCTTTAAGGGCATGATACTCATAACAACTTATATAAAAGGGGATTATTATGAATCAGAATGTTGAAGTGTTAAACGCAGTATACCAAAACGCACAAATGGCTATAGACAGCATAGAAACGCTTTCCAAAAAGGTTACCGACAGCAACTTTCGTAACGATTTGCACGAGCAACGCAAACGTTATTCTGAATTTGCAAATCTGGCGGTTGAAGAATTGGAAAAGTACGGAGCACGTGCCGACGATATTTCTGCCATGTCAAAGCTCGGCTTAAACGCAGGCATCAATATGAATATGATGATGAACAATCATACCGGACATCTTGCCGAAATGATGATACAAGGCACTAACATGGGTGTGATAGAGTTGAAAAAATGTATCAATCATTTAGACGATGTTGACGCACCCGTGGCAAAATTGTGTATGGATATGCATGAGTTTGAACGCAGAAATATCGACAGTCTTAAAAATTATTTGTAAATCATCAAAAAACAAGCAGTATTTTTTAACGTTACTGCTTGTTTTTTTGTGCTATGCAAAATACTCAATCGTGAATTTTGTTAAAAACGTTTTGTATAAAATCAGGTTTATTCTTTACCAATGTGTCGATATTATAGTATTCCATATTTGGCGAGATATTTTTGGGTACTGAGAAAGTGAAAAAGCCGCTGGTATTATACGGCATATTGGTTATATTATGCGGATATTGAGAATATAACAGCATCACGGTTTTCAATTCGTCGGGCGACAGCTTGCGTTTCAGCCGCAACATGGCTTTCTTTTGCAGTAAACACGCACATCCCGTTATCACCGGTGTGGACATTGATGTACCGGTAAGATTTTTGTATTTGTTACCCGGAAATGTCGAGTATATATTGGTACCTATTGCGGAAAGGTCTGCGTATTGAGAAAAGCCGTCATTTTGTCTTCTGAACTTGAAATTGCTTACCGATATTGTTTCGGACAAAAGTGCCGGATAACCCAAACCGGCATTGTCTTTATTCGGTTTTGGATTGTTTGTCGCACATATAACGGATATGTTTGAGTTATAAGCTTTTCTGATATATGTGTGATATTTTTTTACATATTCATCAGTGGAAAACGACATATTTATAACGTCAACCTTTTCATTTATCAGCCATTGTATGCTTTGCGTTATGGCATTGTTGTCCCCTATGCCGTTTTTGTCAAATGCTTTTGCGACATACAGCTTCGTCTTTGGTGCAGTGCCCACAACACCGAAACCGTTTTTTTCTGCGGCTATAATGCCGCATATGTGTGTGCCGTGTCCGTTGTCGTCAAACGGGTCTTTACCCATAAAAGAACGTGCATCGGCAATGTTGTTTTTTAAATCGCTGTGGTTATAATCCACGCCGGTGTCTATAATACCTGCTTTTATGCCTTCGCCTTCGGTTTCCTCCCATTGCGACGGTGCACCCGAAAACAGTATCGCTGTTGTAATAACCTCTGTATTTTTATATGAAAATGTGTTCAAAATTAATCACTCCGAAAGTTATGATGATAACATTATATAAAAATTTTGAAAAAATGTTCGTTTCAAAAATTAAAAATTCTACAAAACTTTTGACAAAATATTGCTTTTTTTAAGTGTGTATAGTAAAATTAAGATAACAAAAAGAAAGGGTGATTTTTTATGAAAAACTCAAAAAAGCTTGAAAAAACAAAAGGCTTAATCGGCGAATTTAAAGAATTTGTGGCAAAAGGCAATGTAGTTGACCTGGCTGTCGGTGTTATTATAGGCGGTGCGTTCGGCAAGATAGTAACATCGTTGGTAAGCGACATAATAATGCCGCTTGTAGGTCTTTTAATAGGCAACATAAACATAAGTGCAGCAAGCTGGACCGTTCAGACAGCAGCAGACAAAGAGCCTGTGGTTGTAGCTTACGGTATGTTTTTGCAAAACATTATAGACTTTTTAATAATTGCATTGTGTATCTTTATCATTATAAAAGTAATCGGTGCTGCAAGCAGAAAGCGTAAAGCCGAGGAAGAAGAAGAAAAAGAGGAAGAAGCTCCGGAACCAACAAAGGAAGAACAGCTTTTACAGGATATCAAAGAATTGCTGCAGGAAAATCTCAATAAATAATTTTCACAATGGACAGAATATTTACCAAAATAATTGACGATGCATCGGACGGGAAAACGGTGGAACAGGTTATCAGAAAAACATATAATATGTCAACCAAACTGATAACACGTCTTAAATTTGATGGACGTTTAATAGTAAATGATGTTCCCGTTAAAACGGTTCACGTTGTACACAGCGGTGATGTTCTCAAGGTTGTCATTCCTGTCGGCACGGGCGAAAATATAGTGCCTGTCAAGCTTGATTTTAAAATATGTTTTGAAGATGAAGACATTTTGGTGGCAGATAAACCCGCACTTATGAGTGTGCATCCATCCATGAATAATTATGACAATACACTTGCAAATGCAGTGTGTTATCATTGGCAGCAAATGGGTACACCGTATTCGTATTGTGCGGTTAACAGGCTCGACAAAGGCACATCGGGATTGCTTATTATAGCAAAAAATTCGCATGTACACAATATGTTCATGCACCAGATACAAAAACGTGAAATAAAGCGGTGCTATACCGCTTTGGTGCATGGTTGTGTAGCAAACGACGAAGGAACGATTGACGCACCTATCTGCCGTGCGGACGACAGCGTTATAACGCGTATCGTATCGCCTCAGGGGCAAAGAGCGGTTACGCATTATAAAGTTGTAAAGCGTATGACGGACAAAACATTGGTAAGGGTTGTTTTGGAAACCGGACGCACGCATCAGATCAGAGTTCATTTTCAATATATAGGTCATAGCCTTGTTGGCGACTGGCTTTACGGAGGAGACACCTCTTTATTGAACCGTCAGGCATTACATTCGTCAATTTTGGATTTTACACATCCGATCACGGGCGAAAATATGCACTTTGAGTCGGATTTGCCGCAGGATATAGCGGCACTGACAGACGAATAAAAAAACACAAAATTATTTTCAAACAAAAAA
This sequence comes from uncultured Clostridia bacterium, assembly GCA_905233855.1. Taxonomy (GTDB): domain Bacteria; phylum Bacillota; class Clostridia; order UBA1381; family CAJOGA01; genus CAJOGA01. Next base: position 21,832 of record CAJOGA010000020.1, on the reverse strand, counting down.
ATCTCTTGATTGCGTGATACCGCTTTCAAGAGATTTTTTATATTCTTTATATTGATTTTATAAGCCTTTCCAAATCGGATTTTGTGAATAAATGCTTGTTGTTGCAAAAATGACAATTCAGTTCAGCCTGACCTTGTTCTTCGATTATAGCCTTAAGTTCCTTTTTGCCCAAGCTTATCAAAGCCTTTTCCATTTTAGAACGGCTGCAATTACATGCATATTCAGGAGTTATGTGATGGTTGTCTATAAGCATGTTAAAGCCTTCGGTTGCTTTAAGCAAGATATCCTCTGCCGACATACCGTTCTTTAACATATCGGTTACAGGCGGTAATGTTTTCATTATATTTTCCAGCTTTTCCGCATCAGCTTCTGACGCCTCCGGCATAAGCTGCAGTATAAAACCGCCGCTGTGGCTCACAGAGCCGTCCGGCTCGACAAGTACGCCTAATGCGATAGCTGTGGGTATCTGTTCGCTTGATGCATAGTAGTAAGTCAAGTCCTCCGCTATTTCGCCGTTTACTAAAGGCACCTGACCGATATACGGCTCTTTAAGACCTAAGTCTCTCATGATACTTAACGTTCCCTTGCCTATTGCACCTCCGACGTTAAGCTTGCCCGGCTTTGCCGATTCTAAATGAACGTCCGGCACGTTAACATATCCTTTAACTTCGGATTTAGAGTTTCCGACAACAGTCAACCCGCCCATCGGGCCGTCGCCTTTGATTTGTATGGTTACGGATTCGTTGTCGCCCTTCATCATGGCACCCATGATTGCCGCTGCCGTGAGCGTTCTGCCCAACGCAGCAGTAGGGATAGGATATGTGTGATGTGTTTGTTGAGCAACGTTAACCAACCCGGTTGTTTGAGCTGCGTAAATTCTTATACTGCCGTCAAAGCTTAACGCCTTTACTATAGTGTCGTTTTTTGTTTCGTTCAATTTATTCATCCTTTTTCGTGGTAATTATTCTTCCGCAATGTCGGTGTCGGTAACATCAAAGCTTATATTTGCAAGCGGCTCTGCATTTTGCAGGTACACACCCTTTGGAATATCCAGCTCAACATCGTTGTATGAAAAGCTGCCGGCTTCGTCCGGTGTGAAATGCGATTTAACCGCTATTTGCGTTATAGAACGTGTGTATGTTGACGGAATGCCTAAAACAACAGTTTCCGGCGTAACCTTTATATTACCGACTTGCAGGTTGTGTGTTGCCGGTTTTATGCTTGGCACAACATTCACAGTCAACAGTTTAAGATATGTGCTTTCTATGCTTACTTTGTCTTCAACCGGAACTACATTAAGCAAATTTACTTCATTTGAGTTTTCATCATACAAAGTAACGGAATAATCTTTTTTTACAGTTGATGTTACATCGCTTACGTCAACGATAGCTATAGCTTGTGAAACAGTTGATAAAGCCTCCTGAGGACCGCGTATTGTAAATGTTGATTTTAGCGGTTCCGACATAACGGTATATTCACTTTGCTTTTTAAGGCCGGTTTGCTTTATCGTTATAGGCACTTCTGCGGTAACGCTGTTCTTTACGTCTACGTCAATGTTGTAAGGCGACTTGTCTATTATCTGCACACCGTCGATAGGTAATACTACATCGACGGACATGGTTTTCTGACCGGGCTGATACACGTTATTAACATCAACCGACGCCGATATTTTACCCACGGTGTTCATAAGAATGGAACGGCGGCCTTTCAGCTTTACGGTTACGGTTGCCGGTTTGTCCGGATACAAGATGGCAAGATCCCTGCTTGTTAATGATTCGGTTCCGGTATATGTAATCGGTATGTCGCGTGATGTAACGGTAATATCCAAATCCTGTGTATAGGTAACAAAGAACCATATTATCGTTGCCAATATAACAGAAAGTATTTTTAAGAATAACGGTGAGTTAAGCAATTTTTTCAAGACCATGTTCAACTCCTTTTTGCATCAGACTTTGTTTTCCAGAATAAAATATTGTTGTGCTTCGGATGTTGCTCTTGACTTAGCGATTTATACAACAGCTTTGTCAAAGATTCAGCCGTTAAATTTCTTGTCAGGTTACCGTTATGAGCAACGGATATACAGCCGGTTTCTTCGCTTACAACAATAATTGATGCATCGGACACTTCCGATATGCCCAGTGCCGCTCTGTGGCGTGTTCCAAGATCTTTTGACAGATTGATATTTTGCGACAAAGGCAAAAAACAAGCTGCGGCGGCAATTTTTTCGTTGCGGATTATAACGGCACCGTCGTGGAGCGGTGTATTAGGCACAAAAATGTTGACCAAAAGTTCGGAGCTTATATTGGCGTCCAACACGGTACCTGTTTTAATTATTTCTCCGAGCATTGTATTTTTTTCCATAACAATCAACGCACCTATATGATTTTTAGACATTGATTCTACTGCTGACACTATGCTTTCTGTTATGTTTTCGATACTTATATTTTCGTCGGAAAATTTAAGCAATCTGCCTACTTTACTTCTTCCCACGTGTTCAAGCATATTTCTTAATTCAGGCTGGAAAAGGATTAAAATGGCAAACAGACCAAGCTGCATTGTGTTTCCTATTAAAAAGCGTATCGCACTGAAGTTAAACCATGTGCTAACCTGCAAAATAACAAATATAATAAGTATACCCTTAACAAGCTGTTCTGCTCTTGTTTGTCTTATAAGGCGGATTAGCTGATAAACCAAAAACGAAACAAGAAGTATATCAATTATGTCGGTGATGGAAATAAAAGAAAAAAATGTGATTGACCGCGATATAAAGTTTTGCAACATAATAAAACATGCCTCTCTTTTAATATAATAAGAATAAGCAAAATAAATATTATAAACAGTATATCATAATATGCTGATATTTTCTATAGTTATTTAAAAATTTTTACGATTATTTTCTCTTTTTAAAAACAGTTTAAAAGTGTTGCTTTTTTTACAGATACGTGTTAACATAATAAGACTATATAAGCGATACCTGTCAGGATGCGGTCAACATTTATATTTGACCTGTTGCTTATGACACACTTTAAATCTTTGCGGATCGGAATGTATTTTTATATATACAACTTCGGACAGACGTTTAAGCTTGGAGGTTTTGGGGTTTAATGAGTTTTTTTGAACTTTTTATGCTGGCAGTCGGACTCAGCATGGATGCTTTTGCGGTGTCGGTTTGTAAAGGCTTGTCATCGAAAAAAGCAAAAATCGGCAGCATGATAAAATGCGGCGTTTGGTTTGGCGGATTTCAGACAATTATGCCTCTTATAGGATTCTTTTTCGGAAGTCTTTTTGCAAAACAAATTGTCGCCATAGACCATTGGGTGGCATTTATTCTGCTTGCCATTATAGGCTTTAACATGCTTAAAGAGGCTTTTTCCGCTGAAGATAATGACAATGAAAAGAATGCGGATTTTTCCGTTAAGACAATGTTTACCATGGCCGTGGCAACATCAATAGATGCACTTGCAGTAGGCATCTCGCTTGCTATGACCGGGAATGTCAATATATTTACAGCCGTTACGCTTATAGGCATAACCACATGCGTTCTGTCTGCAGCAGGAGTTAAAATCGGCAGTATCTTCGGCGATAAATTTGAACGGAACGCACAAATTGCCGGCGGATTGATATTAATTCTTTTGGGAGCAAAAATCCTGCTTGAACATTTGAATATTATATAGCATTACACAAATTAAAAGCTGTAATGCAAGATTGGTAAAGCTGTTATTGGGACGACAATCCCGATAACAGCTTGACTTGCATTAGTACCGCCGATGGCAGTCCGAAGAAGCTCATTGGCCGCAAACCGCATAGGAAACAAAAAATTTCACAAAAACCGAAATCGATTATTTTAGTGTTTTTTGCCGACTTTAAAATAACGGATTAAACTCACCGTTTACAACAATTTTCTTTTTCGGTGCTATCGGGTTTGTCATAAGAAAATACCGGCATGCGTCATAATCGTGGTCTTCCTGCGAAGAGTCTATATCCTCCACATTCACCTTATCGTACACAAGCGTTGTCAATGTACGTATAAACTGTTTACAATTTGAAAACACATACATCATCGGATATCCCTCGTCATCAAACTGCATTCTGTAGTGCAGCTGCATCTTGCCTGCAAGCCTTGTGTTGTCTCCTTTTTCAAAATATATTCCCTCACGTTCAAACATATTTATTATTGTGCCGTCTACACCGCGGCTTTCATCCCAAATAGACGGATCCGCAACGCCGTACACATGCAGTCCGCGTTCATATTCTCTTTCTATCTCCTTTATTTTTTTTGCTATACGGCTCGGTTCCCACTTGACGCCTGTGTTAGGTTCATCCGTACAGCCGTACAACTGCCTATAAAGATACACTCTGCCGTCATAATCTACCGCCCACCACTGCACGGCAAACGGTTTGGCATATCCGAAGTCAAAACTGCGGTACCTTTTCCAGCCACGCGGAATATCGAACGGGGCTATAACATGTGTCCACACACGCGAATTGTAATTTTCGGGATTGTCTCTGAACTCGCTGAATGCCTGTCCCGAAAAGCTGTTCCAATCTCCATACAACAACGCCTTTTTCTCGTTTTCGGGTAGTATTGCAAGATTTGCAACATAATTCGGATTATTTTTGAGCAAAATCTTATTGTCAAACACAGTGGACGGTATAAACACCCTGCTTTTTTTATATTCCACTCCGTCTATCGTAACCGTTTCGGTATATGTATGATACGGTTTCTTGCCGTCGATAAAGCGTGCCTTTACCCAACTGTGTCCTATTCCGCCCGGATTGCATGTAGCACGCATGTAACACCTTGTCCCCAAACCTGACGGACGGTTACGGCTGAACATATAGCTGTATTCTTCCCACGTAAAATGCGTCAATTCATCAAATGCTATAAAATCATACTGCTTGCCCTGATATTTCAGCTTGTCCGACGCATGGTGCATTGAACCGAAATATATTTTTGCACCGCTTTTAAATGTCCACACATTTTTTGTCGCATTAAACACAGCATCGGGAAACGCACTGCCGTACAACAGACGTGAGCGGTCGATAAGTTCGGAGCATTGCGGCATTGTCTTTCTTATAATAATAGCCCTGTAACAAGGAATATTAACCTGACGCAAAGCCTCGGCAAGCAATGCATCGCTTTTGCCGCCGCCTGCCGCTCCGCCGTACAACGCCTCATCCTCCGGGCGGCTCATAAATTCACACTGCTTTTTTTGCGGCGACCATAAAAGTCTCTGTTTAGGTTTACTGTTCATCATCTTCTTCTCCTTTGTTTATAACAACCTCCGGCAAGACGACAATTCCACCCGAACGTTCATCCTCCTCTGTATCCTTTATTTTTCCCCACCGTTCCGGCATCTGATGCTCAAGCCACGCAAAAATGGCGTTCAGGTCCGGTGCTACATGCTTTGTAACGGTTTCCTTTTTTACTTTTGATGTTTCGTTTGTGTTTTCATCATAGCCTTCACGTATGTATTTTGTCTCGTCGTAGCTGTATCCCAACGCCTTTTTCAGAAAAGCCATCTCAACCTGTGCCTCTACCGTTTGGATATATTCAACGCCTTGCTTTTGTATTTGCCTTACGTTTTGCTGCGTCGTTGAAAGCATATGTGCAATTTTGTCCGTATCATAGCCTTGTTGACGCCACAGCTCGATAAGCAATGCCGTATCTCTTATTTTTGAATGTTCCGTAAAAACCACCTCTTATATAAATATAGTTTACAGATACATTATGCTTCAAAACCACATGGCACATATTGCAATTTTTTTGCAAAAAACTCCCGCACATCAAACCGTCCGGTTCAAAATGCGGGAGTGCTTATTATTTTGAAATTGTTTTGCTCAACCAAGAAGCATTCAGCATATCGTTAAGCAAGAACACTTTTATACGTTGGTATTCTGCGTTGCTTAAACCGAATTTGATTTCTGTATCCGCAGAGCTGATTTTCTTGTTTTCTGCCTTCAGTATTTTTCCGTCTCCGTCATACAAAACCATCAGCATCACACCTTCCGACGATGAGTCAGTCAACTTTTCTATGCCTATTACAGCTTCATCGGCGGATATATTCTTAAATGAAATATTATATTTTAAAGAAGTCTTATCCAACCACTTTGCATACAAAACCGTGTCTCTACGCACGGTATCCGTATCCATATTCCACTCATCGGTACAGTTTGCATCTTCAAACCAGCCCGCAAATATGTATCCGTCTTTAACAGGCTCTGTAACAAAAGACAGCTTATTTCCGCAAGCAACCACGGCATCGTAAACATCGCTTCCGCCGTTTGTGTTGAAGCTTATGCGGCACATTCTCTTTGCAACGGGCGATTTTGTATATACATATGTGTACGGCTCGACTGTGTTTATCAGAACATCATTTTTCATAAAAGTGTCGTCCGTACGCATACGGCTGTATTTTTGCCAAATTTGATCGTAACTGTCGTTCTCGGGGTCTACACGCGGCGTTGTGTTGTATGCATAATTTTCGTTGCCCTCGTCAGTCGCAACCGAATGATACATATACCAGCCCGACGGACCGCTGCCGTCTTTATTTGTACCCTTATACGTCCACATTATCCAGCCGATATTATTTTTATTATACATATTCAAAGTATAGTTCAATATACTGCCGCTTTCAAATTCACCCACGATTGACGGCACATTCCAGCTTGCGTGATTTTTGGTGTCGTTCACTTTATTGTCTATTTCACTTTCCTTATAATTATAATTATGAAACTGGTACAGTACGTTCTTCCAACCGTATTCCGACGGATTCGGCAGCGTGTTCCACTCCCATACAGCCTCCATTGAGATCATGTGGTCGGGATCTACCTTTCGGATTGCATTATACAGTCTGTTGTACAATTCCCAGACATTTTTATTGGTGGTGCTGTTTCTGGTCATTTCGTTATACGGCTCGTTAAACAAATCATACGCCGCAACGGCAGGATTGCCGGCAAAACGTTTTGCTATCTCTGTCCACAAATCCTCCGCTCTCTGACGGTACATTTCGCCTTCTTCGGTATTATCGAACACATGACAGCTGTTTATTCTGCCTGTAGAATGGTTATTGCTTTGCAGACCCGGCAAGCCGTGCATGTCAAGCAGGACGTATATGCCGCGTTTACCACATTCATCCACTATCCATTCAAGCCTTGATAAATCAACATTTCCGTTTTTGTCAAGCTTGTAATTGCCGTCATCATCCATAAAGTTACGGTACCAGAACGGCACACGCACAACATTCATGCCCAAAGACCGGATATTGTCCAAATCCTTTTCCGTTATATACATATCTTCCCAAAGATCAATAAGTGCTTGAGTTTTCTCTTTTCCAAAACGTTTTTCAAAAGTATTTAATGTATCCCAATATGCCCATTTGCCGTCTTGACCGACTGTAGGACACATCCACGATTCCTGCAACAGGTTAACTCCTCTGAGCACAACGTTTTCGCCTTTTTGATTTGCTACCCTTGTGCCATCGGCTTTTAAAAAGTCTGTATCGTCTATAGCATAGTTATAATTGTGTTTCTTGAAATTTAAAAAATCTGTTAAAGTGTATGTTGTTTTTGTATATTCGGATATTTTCGACAGCGGTATCGCTTTAAGAGATACATCGTCAATTAAAATATCGGCACCGCTGTAAAGTCTGAAACAAAACGAGCCGGTTTTATTCTTTTTATTGGCAAAATCAAAAGCCGCATTGTCATTGAGCGATATAACAGCTGTGTTATCGTCATGCAAAACTTCAACATAGTATTTATTGTTTTCATTGTCGATAACAAAGTTCAAGATGTACCATTTGTTCTTTTCCACATTTGCCAACGCTGTATTTTCAACGTATAATTTGCCGGATTTATAAAAAACATCAATGCACACATCATCTGACGATCGAATATCGGTTCCGCCAAAGGTTTGAATATTCACCTGTGCGTCCGATTTAAAATTAACTTTAAAAGAAAAGATTGCCGGAGTTGATATTGTGCCGTTTTTAAACAAATCACCGGAATTATCGCTGTCAAACAAAACCTGTCCGAACAGCTGCACGGCGTCTGTTTTTCCGGAATGTGCTACTTCAAGATACTTGTTGCCCGAGCTGCGAACTGTTTTTAAAGGCGAACCAAAGCTTCGCCACGCGTTATAAGAATTGTAATCACCGTCGCCGTCATCCCATTGATCATCGCTCACAGTCGGAAAATTATCGCCATCGGCAAGACGTGCATAGTCGAAGCTTTCTTCAAAGCGTCCGCCGGCATTTCTCGCAAATGCGTTTTGGGTAAAGACAAGGGATATTATCTGAAACACCAGAATAAATGTAATAATAAAAGAGAAATATTTCTTCATACACACTCACCTTTCAAAGCATTAATAAAACATAAAGCCGCTTTTTAAACAGCTCTTTACACCTGTGCCGTTTATCTTCCTCATTATAAGCAAAATAATTTAAAATTACAATACAATTTTAAACAGTTAAATAATTTTTGGCTTCTGCACAAAAAATGAGCAAAAATGTATTGACAAAACCGAATAAAGCTTGTATAATAAACAAGCACTTGATTTTTGCATGGAGAGATACCGAAGTGGTTATAACGGAACGGTCTTGAAAACCGTCGACGTGCAAGCGTCCGTGGGTTCGAATCCCACTCTCTCCGCCACCATAATCTCATAATTATTATTTATCTGGAGTAGTACTCAAGTAGGCTCAAGAGGTGCCCCTGCTAAGGGTATAGGTCGGGTAACCGGCGCGAGAGTTCGAATCTCTCCTACTCCGCCATAAAAGAAACGTCTTTTGTCTACCACGATAAAAGACGTTTCTTTTCGCATTTTGGGCAAAAATATGGGAAAAACAGGCATTTTCGGGCTTTCAGACGGTTGATCAGCCGTCCGGAAGCCCGATTTTTTGTTTTCAGGACGTTAAAACGGTCGAAAAAGCTGGTGCACTTTTCCCGTTTCTTTACGCTGCAAAGAGCAGCAAAAAGAGACGGGATGGGGGGATTTGAACTATCTTCCTCACTCCACCTTGACAAGTCCGATACATCGTGATAAGATGTATTACACGATGGGAGGTATTATATGGACGTTCAATTGAAACGAGGTTTGCTTGACATATGCGTTCTTGCCGCGATCAAGAATGAGGACTCCTACGGATATAAAATCATAAAAGACCTTAAACCGTATATCGAGTTGTCCGAATCGACGTTATATACAATATTAAAACGACTCGAAAGCGCCGACATGTTGACGGTGCGAAGCTCGGAACACGATGGAAGACTACGAAAATACTACCATATCAAACAAAAAGGTGTAAAGCGAATAGACGAATTCAAGAAAGAATGGAAAGAAGTGATCTCCATTTATCAATTTATTACAGAGGAAGATTATCATGAATAAACAAGAATTTCTGTCAGACTTGAGAAGCGTTCTTTCGGGACTTCCGCAGGACGATATAGAAGAGCGCATCGCCTTTTACGGCGAAATAATCGACGACCGCATGGAAGAAGGTATAACCGAGGAGGCGGCGGTAGCCGAATTAGGCAATATCAATGAGATCAAGACACAGATCGTCGCGGATATCCCGCTTCCAAAGTTCGTCAAGGAAAAAGTGAAACCAAAACGGGCCTTACGCAGCTGGGAGGTTGTTTTGATCGTTCTCGGTTTCCCGGTGTGGTTTCCGCTGCTCGCCGCCACAAGTGCGATCGTTCTTTCGCTGTATATCGTCGTCTGGGCACTCATTTTTTCACTTTGGGCGATTGAAATCTCCCTTTTGGCTTGTGTTCTCGGCGGAATTGCTGCAGCAATCGTATATTACGTTAAGGGGAACATACTTCCCGCTTTGATGATGCTCGGAGCGGCGTTCTTCATCGCCGGTGTTTCTATATTTACGTTCTTCGGATGCATTGAAGCATCTAAAGGGATCTTTAAGCTGACAAAGAAAGCAGGCGTCGCTTTCAAGTTTATGTTTATCAGAAAGGAAAGAGCAAAATGAAGAAAGAATTTATTCTCGCTGCCGTAGTACTTGCTGCCATTGGAGTCGTTATTATCGGGGTTGCGTTCATTGCCTTTGGTTTTGATTTTTCAAATTTGGATACAGCAAAATATGAAACAAATACGTATACGCTGAGCGAAGTTTTTGAGACAATAGCAATCGAATCGAATGAAGCCGATATCACGTTCAAGCCGTCCGAGGACGAAAGAGTACAGGTAGATTGTGTTGAGTGGGAAAAAGTCAGGCATGAGGTTTCCGTTGAAAACGGCAATCTGAAAATCATCGCCGTTGATAATCGTGAGTGGTACGATCATCTTACGTTGTTTTCCTTCAAGGAGCAATCTGTGACGGTGTATCTTCCTTCAGAATACTATGCGGCTTTAACAATCACATCAAGCACCGGCGACGTATCTGTTCCGGATCATTTTTCCTTCGGCGAAGTGCAGATCACAACAAACACGGGGGACGTTTCCTTTGACACTTCCTCCGACGGAGGCCTGAAGATCAGCACAAGCACCGGAAATATCGGTATCAGCGGTGTTCGCGCGGACAGCATCGATCTTTCGGTTTCGACGGGAAGGATCAACGGCAAAAACATTGATTGTAAAAAAACGCTTTCTGTCAATGTCAGCACCGGAAAAACCGTTTTGACAGACGTTGAATGCCGGGCGTTGCTTTCAAACGGAAGCACCGGCAGCTTTACGCTGAAAAATGTGATCGCAGCCGATGATTTCAACATCGAAAGGAATACCGGTGACGTACACTTTGAAAACTGTGACGCCGGGCGGATCACTGTCAAGACCTCGACCGGAGATGTGACCGGAACGCTTCGCTCGAAAAAGGTATTCATCGCAAAAACATCGACCGGCAACATCAATGTACCTGATACAATTTCGGGGGGAAGATGTGAAATCACCACCTCGACCGGCGATATTGCGATTGATATAAATAAAGAGTGATTCCAGAAAAGCTGGTTCTATGGTGTACTTTTTGGTGTTCTTTCTATGGTTTGGTGTACTTTTGGTAGTTGTTAGACAGAAAAAACGACTTGTTTCGACAAGTCGTTTTTTCAGTTAAATCCGTCTTTTCAAGACGGAATAAATCCGCTTCGCGGGTGAAATCACTTCGTGATGAAATCCGGCTTCGTCGGGCTAAAGAGGACGGATTTAATTTCACCAAAGGCAAAGCCTTTGATCTCATCCAAACTTGTTTGGATTTCACCGTGAGTGAAACGAACGATTTCATTAAAATAATTGCATCAAAACCGTTCGTCTTTTTCAGAAAAAACACTTTAACACATGGCAGACAGTTAAAAATTATTGGCATATTGTTTTATATTGTATTGACTTTGAAATGCAAAAAGATTATAATTAACGCATACGGAATTTTATTCCATAAAATTCCCAAGAGCTAAAGCTCTTTCGTGCTCATACGAGCACTGCGTTAATTGACGGCGTCGCAAAAATGCCCTTGCGAGCAAGCATTTTTACTCCTGGTAAAATTGCAATTGCGGCGTTTATTTTGCATATAATATTTACGGGAAAATTTACATTGTGTGAAAAAAGGAGGAGACGTAAGTGGATACAAGTACCAAAGGAAAAAGCGTAGAACCTGATCCCTGTTTGTACAAAATTACATTTGCCGATCCTCTGTGTATTGGCATGATTTAATTTGTCCAAATATGCTTGTGTGATGCGTATTTGTTGCGGCTTTGTCTGCATATATTGCCGATAATTGCCGCATACTGTATATACACGCGGGCAAAAAATTTCACAAAGAATAAGTGTGAAAAATCAGATACCTACGCTGCAGGCTGACAGTTTTTTGCTGAACTGTTGTTTGCTGACGTGGGTTTTTATTTTGCATCGGGAGGAATAAAAATGCCAATACAACGTCAGGATGTTGAATATATAACAGAACTTTTAAACGAACGCAATTATAAGGTGTTACGCAGTGTGTTTGACGATATGAACAGCGTCGACCTTGCGTCGGCTATTGAATCGTTGCCGCAGGAACAGGCACTCATAGCATTCAGAACTTTGCCCAAGGAAACAGAGGCTGAAGTATTTGCCGAATTTGATTCCGACATGCAACAAAAAATAGTGGAAGCCATAACCGATACGGAATTGTCAAGGATAATAGACGACCTCTGGGTGGACGATGCCGTGGATATGATTGAAGAGATGCCCGCACAGCTGGTAAACCGTGTTTTGAGGAACTCATCGCCGGAAACACGGTCGCTTATAAACCAGTTTTTGAATTATCCTGAAAATTCAGCCGGCAGCGTCATGACATCGGAGTTTACCAAACTCAGTAAGGACATGACGGTTAAAGAGGCGATAGAGCATATACGAAAAGTAGGCGAAGACAGAGAGACGATCTATACCTGTTATGTGATAGATGCCGACAGACATTTGGAGGGCAAGGTAACGGTAAAGGAACTGTTGCTTGCAAACGACAATGAACTTATAAAAAATATAATGGAAACCGAACAGCCATTCACCGTTACGACCGACGACAGGGAAGATGCGGCAAAGTTGTTGGCAAAATACGACCTTATTGCCTTGCCGGTAGTGGACGCACAAAACCATCTTGTGGGCATAATCACCATAGACGATGCTCTGGACGTATTGCGTGAAGAAACAACGGAGGACTTCCATAAGATGGCGGCAATATCGCCGAGCGAAAAGCCGTATCTGAAAACGAGTGTTTTCAGGCTTGCTGCAAACAGGTTTGTATGGCTTTTGTGTCTTATGTTGAGCGGCATGGTAACAGGGGCGATACTTGGCAGCTACGAGGCTGTGTATTCGTCAATACCTGTTCTTGTAAGCTTTATGCCGATGCTCACGGGCACAGGGGGTAATGCCGGAAGTCAGTCAAGCACAATGGTCATACGCGGTATGGCATTGGGTGAGATAAAGGTATCGGACATTTTTTACGTTGTCTGGAAGGAATTCAGGATAAGTATTATTGTGGGTATTATACTTGCCGCGGCAAACTATATACGTTTGCTTATAATGTACGGCAATTTGGGACTTATACCGCTTGTCGTTGCGTTGGCACAGATAGGAGCAATTATAATGGCAAAAACCATAGGCAGTATTTTGCCTATAGTTGCCAAAATGTTAAAGATAGATCCGGCAATAATGGCGGCACCGTTAATAACAACAATAGTAGATGCCGTAACGCTTGTTTTGTATTATTCCATCGCCGGAAAACTGTTGATGTGAGAGGGGGAGAAAAATGTCTGCGCAAATAAATACAACAAAATTAAACGAACTTGCACAACAGCATGATTATAAAGCGTTGCGTGCCGAACTGACGGATATGTTCGACATAGATGTTGCCGCATTTATAGAAGAGCTGCCTGATGAGGAACAACTGCTTGTGTTTCGTTTGTTAACAAAAGACCAGGCAATGAATGTGTTTGCCGAATTTTCTCCTGATGTACAGCAGCATATTATAAAGTCGATTACCGATAAGGAAATATCCACATTGATTGAACAGCTTGCGGTGGATGATGCGGTTGACATGCTTGAGGAGATGCCTGCAACTTTGGTTAAGAGAGTTTTAAAGAACTCATCGCCCGAGACAAGAAACGTCATAAATCAGTTTTTAAAATATCCCGAAAATTCTGCCGGCAGTATTATGACTGCTGAATTCACCAGCTTGCGTAAAGACATAACAGTGTCCGATGCTTTAAAAAGAATACGACGTGTCGGAGAAGACAGCGAGACGATATATAACTGTTATGTAACCGATGACAGCCGCCATCTTTTGGGCGTTGTAACGGTTAAGCGTATTTTACTTGCAAAAGATAATCAGATAATTCAGGATTTGATGGAAGAAGACGTCATATCGGTAAGTACGGTTGCGGATCGTGAGGACGTTGCCAATCTTATGGATAAATATGATCTTATATCCCTGCCGGTAGTAGATGCGGAAAACAGACTTGTGGGCATCGTTACCATAGACGATGCTGTCGATGTTATACAAAAAGAGGCAACGGAAGACTTTCATAAAATGTCCACCATATCGCCGAACGACAAGCCGTATTTTAAAACCGGCATATTTACAATGGCTAAAAACAGAATTTTTTGGCTTTTGATACTCATGATAAGCGGAATTATAACGGGAAAGATATTGGGTGTTTATGAGGAAGCTTTTTCGGTTGTGCCGCTTTTGGTAACATTTATACCTATGCTGACCGATACCGGCGGTAATGCCGGAAGCCAGTCCAGCACTCTTGTTATACGCGGAATGGCTGTCGGCGAAATAAATATGAAAGACCTTCCTGCCGTAATCTGGAAGGAGTTCAGAGTAAGCTTTATTGTGGCTGTGCCGCTTGCTTTGCTTAACTATCTGCGTATAGTATTATTCAATCCGGAAAGCGGAAGAGTGGGGCTGGTTGTCTCGCTTGCTATGATTTGCACTGTGCTTCTGGCAAATATTGTGGGCTGTACGCTGCCGATGATTGCCAAGCTGTTAAAGGCAGACCCTGCACTTATGGCGGCACCGCTGATTGCCACGTTGGTTGACGCATTGTCGCTTGTTATATATTTCACCATCGCGTTGACACTTATACCCGCATTGGCTTGATGAATATAAAAAATATGACACCTTCGTGTCTGTTTATGAATAGACTGAAATTGACAGTTTATAACTGTACAAATATTCATAAACAGGAGGTTTTATATTGAACACATTCGTATGGGTTGCATACGGAACCGGATTTATATTTTTAATGACCTGTCTCGGAGCAACAACGGTGTTTTGCTTCAGAAAAAATACCGATGAAAAGGTACAAAAGATATTTTTGGGGTTTGCATCCGGCATTATGATTGCAGCATCAATGTTCGGACTTTTGGTGCCTTCGGTCAATCAGGCACAAAGTATGGGGAATATTGCATGGATAACCGTATCGGTGGGATTTGCACTTGGTATAGTGTTCCTGTACGTTTTGGATAAATTTGTACTTTTCATACATTCTGTTACAAACAAGAAAATGTCGCCCGGCAGTAAACGCACAACTTTGCTCGTGTCCGCTGTAACGCTGCACAATATACCGGAGGGTATGGCTGTGGGTATATCGTTTGCATTGGCGGCACAAAATTTAAGCGAGCCAACAATGTATCTGTCTGCCATTGCGTTGGCAGTCGGCATAGGCATACAAAATTTTCCGGAGGGAGCGGCTGTTACTCTTCCTTTGAAGCGTGAAGGTATGGGCAGCGTCAAAGCATTTTTGCTGGGATGTCTGTCGGGTGCTGTGGAGCCTTTGTTCGGGTTTGCGGTTGTGCTGGCGGCATCGGCAGTATCTGCTATAATGCCGTGGCTGCTTGCGTTTGCGGCAGGTGCGATGATGTATGTCGTGGTGGAGGAGCTGTTGCCGGAAGCGTATATGGAAGGCAATTCCCGTCTTGGCACAATAAGCGTTATGGCAGGATTTTTGCTGATGATGATACTCGATATTGCGTTGGGGTAATTGTGCATAATATGTATATGTGTTGAACAACTGTTTTATGTGTTTTTGCTTATTTTGAGTTAATCTCAAAATAAACTGTTGTTTTTTTGTGAATTACATTATATAATATAATGATGTAAAGTTTTGAACATTGATGAATTGTCAAATATTCAAAAACGGTATGATTAACGGTTTTATCAATGCGGTTAAATAAAACTGTGTGTTGTTGATTTTGATTGATATATAACTTAAGGAAGGAGCTGTGTTATGTTTGGCAGATTATCGTATGATATAAAAGCTATATTGCAGCGAGATCCGGCAGCCAGAAACGGGCTTGAAGTTTTTTTGCTGTACCCGGGTTTACATGCCGTTATGTGGCACAGACCGGCACATTGGTTGTATAAAAGGAATATGAAATTTTTAGCACGTTGGCTGTCGCAGTTTGCATGCTTTTTAACAGGTATAGAAATTCATCCCGGTGCGGTTATAGGCAAGGGCGTTTTTATAGACCATGGTGTTGGCGTGGTTATAGGTGAAACTGCCGAAGTCGGCGATAATTGCACAATATACCAGGGTGCTACTCTTGGCGGAACGGGCAAGGAAACCGGCAAAAGACATCCTACATTGAAAGAGCATGTGATGGTTGGAGCAGGAGCTAAAATTTTGGGACCGTTCACTGTCGGAGCGTATTCCAAAATAGCGGCTAACGCTGTTGTGCTTAATGAAGTTGGCGAACATTGTACTTGTGTGGGCGTGCCGGCGAGAGTTGTTAAACAGCATGGCGTAAGAGTTACCGATGCGGAAGAGCTTGATCAGATACGTGTTCCCGACCCTGTTTCAACAGAGCTTTGCAGATTATCGGTTAAGCTGGAACGTCTGGAAAAAATGCTGGAGGAAAAAACAGGCGAATAAACTCGTCTGAAAAGATAGAGATAAAAGGAGATCTGTTTTAATAATGAAGATATACAACACTTTAACCCGAAAAAAAGAGGAGTTTAAGCCGATAGACCCCGAAAACGTAAAAATGTATTCCTGCGGGCCTACTGTGTATAACTATTTCCATATAGGCAACGCAAGACCGTTCATTGTGTTTGACACTATGAGACGGTATTTGGAATACACGGGTTATAAAGTAACGTTTGTGCAGAATTTTACCGATATTGACGATAAAATGATACGCCGTGCAAATGAGGACGGCATAACGGTAAAAGAGCTTGCCGAAAGATTCATAGCCGAATATTTCACCGATGCACAGGGACTTGGCATATGCAAGGCAACGTATCATCCCAGAGCCACGGAAAATATAGATGCTATCATAAATATAATAAAGAAACTGGAAGAAAACGGCTATGCCTATAACGTTGACGGCGATGTGTATTTTTCAACAAAGAAGTTTGCACAATACGGTAAATTGTCGCACCAGCCGTTGGAGGATCTGGAGGCAGGAGCCAGAATAGAAATAAACGAGCAAAAACATGACGCTATGGACTTTGCCCTTTGGAAAAAGCAAAAAGAGGGCGAACCTGCATGGGAAAGCCCTTGGGGCATGGGCAGACCGGGATGGCATATAGAGTGTTCGGCTATGGCTTGCAAATATCTTGGAGAGACAATAGATATACATAGCGGCGGACAGGATCTTATATTTCCGCACCATGAGAATGAAATAGCACAGAGCGAGGCGGCAAACGGCAAGCCGTTTGCCAACTACTGGATGCATAATGGGTATATAAATATAAATAATCAGAAGATGAGTAAGTCGCTCAATAACTTTTTTACGGTAAGGGATGTTGCACAGGAGTATGATTATGAGGTTATAAGATTTTTCATGCTTTCGGCACATTACAGAAATCCCGTCAACTTTTCAAAAGAACTCATGGCTCAGTCTGCTTCGGCTTTGGAAAGAATATATACCTGTATGGAAAATCTTGAGTTTTTATCAAAAAATGCAGTGGATAAAGAGTTAAATGCCGGCGAAAAAGCGTTTGAAGAAAAGCTTGTGCAGATAAAGCAATCGTTTTTGGATGCAATGGACGACGATCTTAACACCGCCGATGCCATCGCCGCAATATTTGACCTTGTTAAAGCGGCAAACACGGCGTTTGCATCCGATGAAAAGCCTTCCGCAACAACCGTTGAAAAGGCAAAGTCGTTGCTTGCTGAGCTGTGCGGTGTGCTTGGGTTGTTAAAGAAAGACACCGCAAATGACATAGATGCCGAAATTGATGCGTTGATACAAAAGCGTCAGGAGGCAAGAGCGGCAAAGAACTGGGCGGAGGCCGATGCCGTACGAGATAAGCTTAAAGAAATGGGCATAACGCTGAAAGATACACCGATGGGTGTTCAAATAATAAGGTCATAATGGCATTATCCTGACCGTTTATCGGCACGAAACGGAGTTTTGTTTATATGTTTGAAACCAATGTAGAAAATCCAAATCTGTATTCGCCGCTGACTTTGGCATATGCCGGGGATGCGGTTTACGAGCTGTACATAAGAACAAAGCTGTGTTTGGGTAAGGAGCTGCCGGTGTCAAAATTGCATAAAGCATCCACAACATACGTCAAAGCAAAGGCACAGAGCGACGCCGTTCACGCAATAATGGACAAGCTCAACGACAATGAGGTGAGCGTGTATAAACGCGGACGCAATGCAAAGTCGCAAACCGTTCCCAAAAACGCGGATATAACAGATTATCGCTGTGCTACCGGCTTTGAGGCATTGGTGGGATATTTGTACTTGAAGGGCGACAATGAGCGTCTTAAAGAAATACTGGATATGTCGTTTCAGGCCTTGAACAATATAAGGCAAGGGGAAACAGCAAACTGAATGGTTTATTATTTTATATTAAAATAAATAAATTATGGGAGGAATTATAAACATGGACAAGGCAAAAATCAAGCAGCTGTCTATAACGGCGAACAACATTCGCAAAAATGCACTAACGGCTGTACATTACGCCGCATCGGGTCATCCGGGCGGATCATTATCTATAGCAGACCTTATGTCGCTTCTTTATTTTGAGGTTATGAATATAGACCCTAAAAACCCTAAAAATCCTGACAGAGACAGATTTGTTCTGTCGAAGGGACATTGTGCACCGGCGTTGTACGGTACTTTGGCTGAAAGAGGATATTTTCCTGTAGATTACGTTAAAACATTCAGAAGTGCATCGTCATTCCTGCAGGGACATCCTGATATGAAAGGTGTTCCGGGCGTTGATATGTCAAGCGGATCTTTGGGGCAGGGTATATCTGCTGCGTGCGGCATGGCGTTGGCAGGCAAATTGGATAATAAAAATTATAGAGTATACACCGTTTTGGGTGATGGTGAATGTGAAGAGGGCCAGGTTTGGGAAGCAGCAATGTTTGCCGCTCATTATAAACTTGACAATCTGACAGCGTTTGTAGATTTTAACGGTCTCCAGATTGACGGCGACATCACAAAGGTAATGAATCCTACTCCTATCGACAAGAAATTTGAAGCGTTTGGCTGGAATGTCATTGTCTGTGATGCACACAACTTTGAAGAATTGTATAATGCCATAAATGAAGCTAAAACCGTTAAAGGCAAGCCTACCATGGTATTGATGAAATCCGTAAAGGGCAAGAATGTGTCATTTATGGAAAATCAGGCAAGCTGGCACGGAACTGCTCCGAATGCAGAACAATATGCACAGGCAATAGCCGAATTGGATAAAATAAATGCAGAATTGGAGGGATCTTGCTAATGGCTAAGAAAGCTACTCGTGAATCATACGGTGAGGCACTGGCAAAGTTTGGTGCAAACGAAAACATACTTGTGTTGGATGCCGATCTTTCAAAATCAACCAAAACAGATACTTTTAAAAAGGTATATCCCGAACGTTTTATAAACGTAGGCATAGCGGAAGGCAATATGATGACTGTAGCGGCAGGCCTTGCGACATGCGGAAAAACCGTTTTTGCATCGTCGTTTGCAATGTTTGCGGCAGGCCGTGCGTTTGAACAGGTAAGAAATTCCATAGGTTATACAAACCTTAATGTTAAAATAGGTGCAACGCACGCCGGTATATCTGTCGGCGAGGACGGTGCATCGCATCAATGTCTGGAAGACATAGGATTGATGAGAACAATACCTAACATGGTTATAATAAATCCTGCGGACGATATCGAAACGGAACAGGCAGTTAAAGCGGCAATAGAGCATGACGGTCCTGTTTACATGAGATTCGGTCGTCTGGCTGTTGAAACCGTAAATGATCCTGCCACATATAAATTTGAACTTGGCAAGGGTGTAACTCTTAAAGACGGCAGAGATGTTACTATCATAGCAACAGGTCTTATGGTACCTCAAGCTGTTGAAGCCGGAAAAATACTGGCTGAACAGGGCATTGATGCAAGAGTTATCAATATTCATACAATAAAGCCGATAGACCAAGAGCTCATTATTAAAGCATCTAAAGAAACAGGGGCTATCGTAACAGCTGAAGAACACTACATTATGGGCGGACTGGGAAGTGCGGTTGCTGAAGTTGTTGCTCAGAACGCACCGTGTCCTATGAGAATTATAGGCACAGACAGATTCGGTAAGTCCGGTAAGCCGGCAGAACTTCTTAAAGAGTACGGATTAACCGCGGAAAATATTGCAGAAAAAGCAAAAGAAGCAATGTCGATGAAATAAAAATGTCGAGGCACAACCAATGCAATTTCTGTATTGGTTGTGCCCCAAACATAGTGTCCTTGGCTTAAAAAAAGGAGCATGTGAATGGATAAGTTTCCCGAAAGGTTAAGAGAAGTAAGAAAACGTGTTAATATGTCCCAGGCGGACCTGGCAAAACATTTGTGTGTTGCAAAGAGCACAGTTTCGGGCTATGAACGCGGCGTGAGTATGCCGGATATATACACTCTTTCTAAAATTGCAGGCATACTGAATGTGAGTATAGATTATTTGCTTGGACGGGAAGTACCTAATTATCGTGGGTTAAGAAACGGTAAAAGCAAAAAATATATATTGACAAACAAATACCGTAAAAAGGACGATTATGATTACAAAACCGTTAATTGGGGTTTAATGACCGAAATGATAAAAAACATAAGAGAAACCGAGCGATATCTTGAATCATCATAAACGAAAGTGCAGGACAAAGCAATGGAAAGAAAGCGTATTGAAAGAATAAGCGCTCTTACGGCAATATCGAGGGAACGCGAACTTACCGAGGCCGAAAAAAAGGAACGCGAAGAGCTCAGAGCCGAATATATACAATCTATAAAATCCAGTCTCAGGGCAGAACTGAAAAAAGTTGAAATTGTTGATTGATTCTAACGTAAAAATCAAAGTTATTATTCTTAATGTTAAATGAACTTGGGAGGACAGTTGCATGATACTTGTAACGGGTGGAGTCGGATATATAGGCAGCCATACCTGCGTTGAGCTTATAAAAGCAGGGTATGATGTTGTTGTTGCAGATAATTTATCCAATTCAAAAGAACTTGTTATTGACAGATTGGAAAAGATAACCGGTAAAAGAATAAAACTGTATAAAACTGATATACGTGATAAGTCTGCTTTGAGAACCGTTTTCAAAGAAAACAAAATAGATATGGTCATACATTTTGCCGGCTTAAAAGCAGTGGGCGAATCGGTTGAAAAACCGCTTGAATACTACGATAATAACGTTGCAGGTACAGTTGCACTTTGTCATGTGATGATGGAATTCGGCGTAAAAAAGATAGTGTTCAGTTCGTCGGCGACGGTTTACGGCACGGCTGAAACGGTACCTATGGACGAAACGCTGCCTATTAATGCAATAAATCCTTACGGCAGAACCAAATGCTTCATAGAGGAAATATTACAGGATTTGTGTGTGTCGGACAGCGAATGGAAGGCGGTATTGCTTCGATACTTTAACCCTATAGGTGCACACGAAAGCGGACTCATCGGTGAAGATCCCGATGGTATACCAAACAATTTATTTCCGTATATAACCCAGGTGGCGGTTGGAAAGCTTGAAAAACTCAAAGTGTTTGGCAACGACTATCCTACAAAAGACGGTACGGGCGTGCGTGATTATATTCATGTTGTTGATTTGGCTTTAGGGCATGTTAAAGCTGTTGAAGCAATAGAAAAAAACGCAATAGACGGTGCAAAGGCAATCAATTTGGGAACAGGCAAGGGTTACAGCGTACTTGAAGTAATAAAAGCATTTGAAGATGTTTCCGGCATTAAAATTCCTTATGAGATAACATCAAGGAGAGTGGGGGATATTGCAGAATGTTATGCAGATCCTTCATTGGCGAAAAAAGTTTTAGGCTGGCAAACACAATACGGCATAGAAAAAATGTGTGCAGATTCATGGAACTGGCAGAAAAATAATCCTGACGGATATGAAGCGTAGCGTTTGATTTTG
>CAJOGA010000019.1 GCA_905233855.1 uncultured Clostridia bacterium | reverse complement strand
TATCAAACATAGTAGTACCCCGAATAAAAACTGAACATAAAAATGCTTTCAGTCAGTCTGATAAAGTATAATTAAAAAAACAATGTCAACTTTAACACATTCCACTTTGTTACAACCCCTCAGTCACTACGGCTTCCCTTGACAGGGGAACCGTTCTGCAGCAGCGATTAATACTTATGAAGCATCCCTTGTGTAAAGGGAGGTGGCTCGGAGAGCCGGAGGGATTGTGAGAAAAGGCAACTGATGTGTATTAATGGTACCGACAGAATTTATCGATACGTTGTAAACATAAAAATGTCGGGCGGTCTGATTCATTTCTGAATTTTGTCAAAAAGCTGTTTTAAGCGGCTGCCTTATTTAATGTGCAATATTTTTTTCGTAAAATAAAATATCTTTCCCACAGCAAACACAATGTCGTTTGCGTGCAGCATGGCAACACCTTTGGCAAACGATTTGCCGCCGACTGTCATTGCCGCTGCCAGTCCTGTTAAAACAAGGCTTGGCAGAGCAGAGCTTTTAAGCCCGAATGTATTGACCATTTCCACAACAATAACGCTTACCGACGCACCGCTCACTATACCTGCCACATCGCCTATAACGTCGTTGCAAAAGCTTGACACCTGCGGTGCAAGACGTATTATTCTGACGCTTTCCTTTGCGCCTGACACCCTGCGTGCCGACAGCGAGTGAAACGATACCTCCGTTGCGGTCGTTACCGCAATGCCTATCATGTCGAACAGTATGCCCGTTACAATAACTGTAAGCAATACGGCAAACGCAACCGAGATATGTGTCTTTGCCATAACCGTTGACGCCGTAACGCTCATTATAACCGAGATGACAAAGGTAAGCACAATTATAAACAGCGACCACTTAACGTTCGACTGAATATTTTTGTACGGCATACCGGGACGGAAACTTTTCTTTGACCTGCCCAAATATATATCACTCCAGAATTACGTAAAAAAGCGTAATAATATAATCATAATAAAAGTGGTGGTTTGCAAGGTAAATTTTACGGCTTAAGGTCCGGTTGGCTTTCCCAACATCCTGCTTAATCGTCGCCGAAAAAGCGGTTTCCCATTAAAGGATGCTACGCATGCGTTGCCGCACACATTACCGGAGTGCCACTTAGTCCGTACTGCAATCCCTTGCAAACCGGTTTACACGACAGTCTAGAGGTTTTCCCAAACAGTCACGCTGTTTCTTAGCCTCTTTTGCAAGCATGGTTTCAAAACGCGATTCCAAATCGGCATCGGCCAATGCGTCAAGGGATGGTTCGTTTATCCGCCATACACACTCAAGGCAGGCTACGCTGCTCACAGCACAAAAAAACGCACCGCATAGCAGGTTTTATCCTAAGCCGTAATGTTTATTGCCGCGCATATGCACGGGCAAAAACCCACACCACAGTCATAGGTCTCCACGGAAGAGGGGTACTGTAGTTGCATGCCATTGCATACAGCCCCTAAACCTTAACTCCCAGCACCCGCCCCGAACTGGGCGTTCAAAGCAAAGCACCAGGAACTTCATCGATGTGCCCTTTAACGGATTTTTAGGCCCGTCTTGGGAAACAGCAGAACAGACTAGAATACTGCACCACATTTACGCCTTGATTTTATCATACCCTTTTAAGTTTGTAAAGTTAATTTAATTTTACCTATAACCCGATTTTCTGTGGATTGAATTTTTGCCAAAATCTCAAAAAGATTTTGATTGTTATAATCCTTTTCGAAAATTTGATTGCGTTGATTAAAAGCATTAAGAAAGAATATCACGAAAGAAGAGCTATAGATAATTTTTTTGTATCAGTTATTCAATTTAACCAATTCATCACGCTTTTTTTGGCTGTCTGCTTATAATTACATAGAATAATAATAAAATTGCTTGACGGTCTGATTCTTGTGTTGTATAATGAAATTTGATAATGGCATAATTTGGGGTTTGGACAAAATGTGCGGACAGCACAAATCAGGCGGTTTGCCGCACTTGAATATGCTGTTTTCATTTAAGGCGGTGTTTGTTTTATAATGGAGAAATACGGAGAAGTGCCTAAAATGTTCACACCTGCGTGGTGGGGCTATTTTTGGGACTATTATAAATGGCATACTATTATAGGCGTTGCCGCATTACTGCTGATAGTTTTTGCCGTGTCGAACTGTGCGGCAAACGTATCGCCCGATGTTACCGTTGCTTATGTCAACTACATCTATCCGGCTGACTATGATGTTTCCGGCCTTGAAGATGAATTGTCGCTCATTACGGAGGATCTGAACGGCGACGGCAAACATGCCGTAACCTTTTTACGGCTGCTGGTTGCGGATCTTGAAACGGGGAAGAATGTTTCGGCAAATGTGTCGTCTATGCAGGAACGCGTATCGGCTGAATTTGCGGCAGGGTTGTCGCATGTGTTTATTATGACGCAAAAGCAGCTGCCGAACCTTATAAGCCGTGATGACGGAGCGGAAATGCTGATATCGCTCGACGAATACGCCGCAGGCTTTGACGAAGGCATGCTTGTGCGTGATAATGAAGGCGTTGTGCGTGCTATAAGCATGAAAGGCAACACGTTGCTTGAAAAATATAATATTCCGACCGATGATATGTTTATCACAATGCGTAACGTGCGTTATAACGAGAATAAACAGGATAATCAGCAACGGTATGATGAAGGCAGAAAAATTTTAGAATACATTATATCTGCGTCATCAAAGTAAAACAGATTAAAAAATATTTATATAAAATGTGTGGAGGTATTGTTTTATGAACAGAGTTTACAATTTTTCGGCAGGCCCTTCCGCTTTGCCGGAGGACGTATTAAAAAAGGCACAGGAGCAAATGCTTTGCTACGGTGAATCCGGAATGTCGGTTATGGAAATGAGCCACAGATCAAAAGATTATGAGGAAATCATTAATTCGGCAGAAGCTCTATTTCGTGAGCTGATGAATATACCGGACAACTATAAAGTGTTATTCCTTCAGGGCGGTGCATCAAGCCAGTTTGCCATGATTCCTATGAATCTTTGCAAAAACGGCAAAGCCGACTACGTTATAACAGGTATGTGGGCTAAGAAAGCGGCAGCTGAGGCATCTAAATACTTAACTGTAAATAAGGTTGCAAGCTCCGACGATAAAACCTTCAGCTATATTCCTGAGCTTGACGCATCAAAATTTGACAAAGATGCGGATTATTTCCATATAACACAAAACAACACAATTTACGGCACACGTTTTTCCAAAGTGCCTGAAACAAACGGCGTGCCGATAGTTGCAGACTTTTCTTCGTGCATACTCAGCGAAGAATGTGATGTTACAAAATACGGTCTTATTTATGCCGGTGCACAAAAGAACCTTGGCCCTGCTGGTTTGACGGTGGTTATTATAAGAGAAGACCTTATCAAAGAGCCTATCAAAGGCACACCTACAATGTTCACCTACAGCATACACGCCGATAACGGATCTATGTACAACACTCCGCCTACATATGCAATATACATCTTCAAGCTTGTACTTGAATGGTTAAAAGCAAAGGGCGGCGTTAAGGAGATAGAAAAAGTAAATATTGCAAAAGCAAAACTTTTGTATGATTTCTTAGACAATTCGTCTATGTTTAAAGCAACAGTTTCGGGTGCAGACCGTTCGCTTATGAATATTCCGTTTATAACAGGCAATGATGAATTGGACGCTAAGTTCGTTAAAGAATCCAAAGCTGCAGGTTTTGTTAACCTCAAAGGCCACAGAAGCGTTGGCGGTATGAGAGCAAGCATATACAATGCAATGACGTTTGAAGGCGTTCAGGCTTTGGTAAACTTCATGAAGGACTTTGAAGCTAAAAATAAATAAGACACATAAATTGGAGGATTAAAAATGTTTAATGTTTTAACTCTTAACAAGATTGCAAAGTGCGGTCTTGACAATCTTGACAGTTCAAAATATACCATAACGGACGACGCTTCGGCAAATGCCGACGCCATCGTATTAAGAAGCTTTGCCATGCATGACATGGAGCTGCCGTCAAACCTTAAAGCTGTTGCAAGAGCCGGTGCCGGCGTAAACAATATTCCTATCGACAAATGCAGCGAAAAAGGCATAGTTGTGTTCAACACACCGGGTGCAAATGCAAATGCCGTTAAAGAGCTTGTTATAGCAGGATTGTTTTTGGTTTCAAGAAATGTTGTCGGCGGTATTGAATGGGCAAAAACGCTCACGGGCGACGATGTTGCAAAACAGGTTGAAAAAGGAAAAAGCGCTTTTGTAGGTCCTGAAATAGAGGGCAAAAAGCTCGGCGTTATCGGGTTGGGTGCCATAGGCGTTATGGTTGCAAATGCCGCTCATCACCTCGGTATGGACGTTATCGGTTATGACCCGTTTATATCGGTAGACTCTGCGTGGTCGTTGTCCAGATACGTAAGAAAAGCAGAGGATATAAACGAAATATACTCAGAGTGCGATTATATCACAATGCATCTTCCGCTTAACGATTCCACACGCGGCATGATAAACGATACAACAATATCCGCAATGAAAGACGGTGTCCGTCTGCTCAACTTTGCACGCGGTGAATTGGTTGACGTTGACTCCCTTAAAAAGGCAATAGATTCCGGCAAGATAGCCGCATATATAACCGACTTCCCTAACGCTGAAGTCGTTAAGATGGATAAGGTTATTCCTATTCCGCATCTTGGTGCTTCAACACCTGAATCGGAAGATAACTGTGCTGTTATGGCATGCAAAGAGCTTGCCGATTTCCTTGAAACGGGCAACATCTCTCATTCGGTAAACTTCCCTGAATGTTCGCTTGCCATGGGCGAAAACGGCAGACTTGCGATAACTCACAAAAATATTGTGAATATGCTGAGCAGATTTTCTGCGTTCTTCTCTGAAGTTGGCATAAACATTTCCGATATGATAAATAAGAGCAAGAAAGATCTTGCCTACACTATCATGAACGTTGACGGCACCATCACCGACGACATCATCAAAAAGATATCCGAGATAGACGGCGTTTTGGGCGTGCGTGTTATAAAATAATCAAACGTATATTAAAAAACGAAGGAATGGCTAAAAGAGCGTTTCTTCGTTTTTTTTCTTGACTACGTTTTTTATTAATGATATTCTTAACGAAAGACCTTGTACAGGCATTTTTTATAACTGTTGGGAGGCATAAATTATGAGTGCAAAACATATTGTTGAATCTATAAATGCTGTTTGGACAGCTCCGCCGGAGAAAAACGAATTGAGAGGATACCCGTTTTCAGGTGCGGAATCTCAGAGAATGGCGCCGGTAAACAATCCGGAATATGCTCTGTGTAACACATATACCGCCAGCCCGGTTATGGGTAACGGCGATATGGCAGCGGCTGTTGCCGGCGACTATGACAATTACAAAATCTTTATCACAAAAGGCGAAATGTGGTCGGACAGACAGGATTACGATATCCGTACCATTCGTCCCATAACGGTAGGCGGAATAAATCTGTTTTCAAAAAATGGCAAAACAGACAGTAAAGACTACGGAATAACACAGAATTTATATAAAGCGGAAATAGACGCAAAGCTTTGTCTCGGCGGCGGCTCGCTTAAATTAAAGTCGTTCATATCCGCAAGAGAAGGCAACTTTTTGATAACAAGAATAGAAAACACCTCGTCAAATATTGCAGACCTTGGCGTAAAGCTTTGGACAAAGCCGGACGATCCTCGCTATCCTGCCTGCAGCGGCATAGAAAGCTCCTGTATATGGGCGGCACGTGAAACGTACAGCGGCGATGATGGCGTACGTTTTGTTGTGCGTGTAGCAATGGCTGCAGGACTTATAGGCACAAAGATTACAGGCACAGACACCGACCATGACGGCATGCCTGTGATGTATTTTTCTCTTCAGCCGGGGCAGCATGTGTATCTTGTAGTGTCTATGGGCGGAGGCAAAGACAAAACCGACCATATATCCGAAGCACAGGACATGCTTATCGGTCTTGACGAAAAAAAGCTTGTAAAAATGAATGTAAATCACAACAAGTGGTGGGCGGAATACTGGCATTTGTCGCAGCTTGACATCGGCGACGAAATGATACATAAATATTACTACGGTTCGCTCTACGCTTTGGGTTGTCAATGCCGACCGGGGTGTGTTGCAACGGGTATTGACGGCATCTTCAATTTTTCCGATTTTATGGCGTTCGGCGGCGGCTTTACCTTGAACTATAACTTTGCCGCACCGTTTTACGGCGTCTTCACATCAAACAGACCGTTCCTTGCGGGAGCGTTTTGTGAAACAATGTTAGACGCCATACCTATGGGCAAAAAATATGCCCGATACTTCCTTGAGTCATGGTCAACAAATATGGGAGGCATGGGCTCGCCGAGAAGGGGAACACTTCAACGCGGCGTTTACTTCCCTGTACGTCTTGCTCCGTGGGGTTACGATGCATATAACAACTTCCTTGAGCAGAAAACAAACTCGCTGTCCATGATGATGCCGTTCGTTTGGACATATTACTATACTCACGATAAGGACTTCTTTATAAGAAAGGCGTTGCCGTATTGTATAGAAGTTGCAAATTTCTGGGAGGATTTCCTTGTTAAAGACGAAAGCGGAAGATACAATGTTTATGACTCTGCGGCACACGAAACCCAGTATGCCGACGACATAAACCCGGCACTTGCATTGGGCGGCATAAGAAGGCTTATGAAATTTATGATAGAGGCTTGTACGGAATTTGAAGTTTATCAGGAACGTATTGTGCTGTGGAAAGATATTCTGGAAAACCTTGCACCGTTCCCTGTTGTAACGTCGCAGAAAACAAATAAGCCTATATTTGCACTTGCCGAAAACAATCATGGCGATCAGGTATCGCATACGAACCTTGAAGGGCCTGTCTTCCCGGACGGTAACGTTGGTCTTTCGTCCGAGCCTGAACTGGTTCAGAGAGCACTCAACACTATTGAGATACACGATAACTGGCTTCAGGAAAACAACACGCCTAACATTTTCAACTGTGCTCCGCGTGTCGGCTATCCGGTTGAAAAATATTTTGAGCATTTCCACACGCTTATAAATGAATATATGCGTGATAACTGCATTTTAAAATCCAACCGTCACGGCATTGAAAGTGCCGGTGCTATTGAGGGCATACATTCGTTGCTTCTGCAGAGCCATGAAGGGTTTATAAATCTGTTCCCTGTATGGTTTAAAGACAGAGACGCATCTTTTGAAACTCTGCGTGCATACGGTGCGTTCCTTGTAAGCTCGGAATTTAAAGACGGAAGTGTGTCGTATGTTGACATTGTCAGTGAAGCCGGTTTGGAATGTAAGGTTAAAAATCCGTGGAACAGCAACGTTTCTGTAACCGACGCCGAAGGCAATAAGGTTGAATATAAGGCGGAAAACGGCATGATAATGTTTAATACCGAAATAAACGGCGAATATAAAATAGTTAAGGCATAGGTTTGTGTTAATATTTTAATGAAATTTTTGCAAGGGATGCAAAAATCATCCCTTGCAAAAATTTTAAATAAATGGTATTGACATATCGCACTGTATGTGTTAGAATAACAATGTTGTTAAAGCAGAGTTGTCCGCTCTCACCGTATGGCGAAGGTCGATACGGTAGATATGATCAGCACATTTTGTGCGTGTTTTGTGCGACGGATTGTTTTAACTTCTGTCGTTTTTTTGTTGCAAAAAAACGGTTGTCTTTGTAAAGCCGAACAGGCTCAAATTTTGTGGAGGTGTTAATTATTAGCAGCAAAGATTTACAAATCAATGAAGAAATCAGAGACAAACAGGTCAGATTGATAGACTCAGACGGTTCTCAGCTTGGCATTGTGGATATTGCAAAGGCGTTGGAAATGTCGAACGAGAAAATGCTTGATTTAGTTAAGATAGCCCCTCAGGCAGAGCCGCCGGTTTGCAAAATTATGGACTACGGTAAATACCGTTTTGAACTTGCGAAGAAGGAAAAGGAAAACCGTAAAAACCAAAAGACGGTCGAAATCAAAGAAATCCGTCTTACACCTGTTATAGATACTCATGATTTTGAAACAAAAGTAAATCATGCCACCAAATTTCTTCAGCACGGCGATAAAGTTAAAGTATCAGTGCGTTTCCGCGGCAGAGAGATGAATAACACCAAGCCGGGCGAAGCGTTGCTGAATAAATTTGCCGAGAATGTAAGTGAAGTGGGTGCTGTTGACAAGCCGCCAAAGATGGAAGGCAGAAGCATGGTAATGTTTCTTAACGCAAAATAAATATGCACTTTTTCAGGTGCGGTTTAAAAAGATTATAACGCTTGCAAATTCAAGCTTATGATAGTATCAAATATGATATATAAATAATTTTTTGGAAGGAGTTGTAGTTATGCCTAAATTAAAAACGCATAGAGCTACCGCAAAAAGATTTTCTATAACAAAACAGGGCAAAGTAAAGAGAGCACACGCTTTCAGAAGTCACATTTTGAATAAGAAAACAACAAAGAGAAAAAGAAACTTAAGAAAAGCAGCTTATTTAGGTCCTGCAAACGCATCTACCATCAAATCGCTTATTCCTTATAAATAAGCAACAGAACGCAAACCGCTTGCATTATTGCGTTACACAGCCAACGCGGTTTGTCAATAAAAGATAAAAGGTTGACTGAAAGAGAGGTTAATAAACATGGCAAGAGTTAAAGGTGCTATGAACACCAGAAAAAGACATAAAAAAATATTAAAAATGGCTAAAGGTTACAGAGGCGGCCGCAGCAAGCTGTTCAGAGTTGCTAATCAGGCTGTTATGAAATCGCTTAAGTATGCATACATCGGCAGAAAGCATAAAAAACGCGATTTCAGACAAATGTGGATTGCAAGAATAAGTGCAGCTGCAAAGATGAACGATATCAACTACAGCCGTTTCATGAACGGATTGAAAAAAGCAAACATCAACATGAACAGAAAGATGCTTTCAGAAATTGCTATTTCCGATCCTGAAGCTTTTGCACAGTTGGTTGAAAAGGCAAAAGCAGCTCTTTAATGAATGCTTGAAGCTTGTCGAATAGCGTAAATCTATTCGATACGGCTTCTTTTGCTATACAGACAAATTAATCTGAAAATCAAACATTTTGAAAGGCGGGTTTTTATTATGAAAAAAATTACAGCCGTTGTTTTATGCTTTGTAATGTTAATGACAGTCTTTTCCACGGCACTTGCTCAGTCGGACATTAAAGTAACATTTAACGGCGAGGAAATGACGTTTGACAGCGACCCTGTGATAATAAACGGCCGCACAATGGTTCCCGTTCGCAAGATATTTGAAGAGCTGGGTGCTGTTGTGGCATGGGATGCAAACATGAGAAAGGCAGACGCTTTCATAAACGGCAGATACATAGCTTTTATAATAGACCAGAACTTCGCTTTTGTTGACGACAGCATAGCAAAATTAGACTCACCTGCAGTTATATTGAACGACCGCACGCTTGTGCCTTTAAGATTTATTATTGAAAATGTTAATCTGGAAAATGTGTCTATAGATTGGGACTCAAACAGCCGTACCGCACAGATAACCGTAGCTCCTGTGTCAGATAAGGTTATGTATGCGGCAACAGAGCTTCCGCAGGGGAGTGCCTCGGTTCCGTCTTTTGCCAACATTGTTGAAGATATTGTTCCTGCGTCGGTCAATGCACAGGACGGCGCAACAACATACAAATACGCGAGCGACAAAATAACCGTAAGAGAGTGGTCTGAATACACAATGCTTTTGATATCTTGCGGATATAAAGCGGCAGAATCGGGCGATGCTGTCAAAACATTTATTAAAGATAACACAAAAATTTCCGTTGAGTTCCCTCAAAGAGGAACGCTTAATATAACGGTATCCAAATAATTCAACAAAAAACTCCGTGTGGCCTTGCGGTCAAACGGAGTTTTTTTACACCGGAACGGGTTTTCAAAAAACCTTTTTTATTTCTTATTGGCGTCTACCCATTCCTTCGCCTCAACAACGTCTTCGTCCGACGGTATGGCTAAATTTACTTCTTGATCCGTATTCACTCTGTCAAAGAGCGGAGCGGTTGCGTATGCTTTGAGCAGTTTGTCGTTTTCACAATTTGTGCCTCTGTGTCGGACCGACGTCTTTTTTTGATTTTTCAAGACAATAACCTCCAAACATGAAAATGTCTGTGATTATTATTTGAAATTTGCAAATTTTTATTCACACAGTTTTTGATAATATCTTAAAAAAGGGGGAAGCCTTATATCCGTAGTAGAGATGTGGATATAAGGCTTCATGGTTTTACTGTTATTAAAAGGAGCACTTGCACCGTTTTAAAGGTGCATATTACATGAAAAAACTTTTCGCTAACGTGGTTTATGGGGTAGGTTATTTTTCTCTACACCCATACTATAACAGTTAATTATTAGGAAAGTATGACTAAATTGTTAACAATAAAAATTTTTCAGTCTTCAAACGACACTTCTATTCTGTTCATGGCGTCGTGCATGCGTATTATCATACTTCTTGGGTTTGCTTCGCGGTATTTTATCATCTGATACACCATTTCGGCAGATTGAGCCTTTGTCATGACGGCGTTCGGACGTATTGTGTTGTCGTCATATCCTTTTATGATGCCGTAGTTTTCCATATTCAACACATGCTGCACACCCCAATCGGGCACGCTTTGTGCATCGGCATAGGTCAAATCGCCGTCGCTGATAACGTTCGGCGTGATTGCACGGCTTATTATGGCTATCGCTTCTATACGTGTTATCGGCTCATCGGCGTTATAGTAAAGCTTGCCGTTTGACGCATCGCCGTCTATCAGACCAAGATCCAATGCCGCAGCCGCAGGCATTTTGATGCAGTCCAACGCACCGTCTAAGTCGGCAAAGGAGTTGGAAAGACTTATGTCTACACTGTCTGTGTCAAATTCCAATGCACTAAGCACAAGGTTGATAAAGTCGTTACGTGTCATTTTTGCATCGGGATAAAAATAGTATTTTCTGCCTATTTTCTCCCCTTT
Organism: uncultured Clostridia bacterium; assembly: GCA_905233855.1. Taxonomy (GTDB): domain Bacteria; phylum Bacillota; class Clostridia; order UBA1381; family CAJOGA01; genus CAJOGA01. The sequence goes on along the minus strand of CAJOGA010000019.1, from coordinate 24,937 downwards.
CAACACATTCTTTTCCACAAGATGCGATGCGGAGTAGTTTGCCCAATGACGTTTCATATCCTCATACACGAATGTTATCGGACTTGATTCATTATCCGCCGAAGATGCGTTGTCTGTATTGTCAGCGTCGCTGTCGGGGTTTTGCAAGCCTTCGTCGGTTATTGTTATATTGCAGACAGCTGTGTTTGAGTCAGCATGACCGTCGTTGGCTTTGAATACGAAATAGTCTGTGCCGGCACCGCTTTTGGTGCAAGTATATATAACCAATCCCAAAACAGGATCAACAAGCTCTAATGTACCGTTTTGCGGAGGCGTAACAATAGCGAAGGTCAAAAGATCGGCATTTGCATCTTCGGCAGTAAGACGTATGGTTTCGGGAGTGTTCACCACAGCACTGTGGTCGAAATCGATAACCACGGGCGGAGCGTTATCCTCTGCCATCGCAAGCGTGCAGCAGGACAAAAGAGAACATATCATTATAAGTGCCGTAAGGCGGATTTTTCTTTTTTGCATAATTATCATCCTTTCTGATTATTACAAATGTAGTTTTATCTGCCGTTTATTTTTTATACAGATTAAATTTTGGATAATTTTTATGTTTACACATTACGTACATTAAAGTATAATAAAGGTAAAGAATACCGAAAGAGGGCAGTTTATTTGCGAACCGTTGAAATAAAAGCTAACGACGCCAACCAGCGTTTAGACAAGTTTATGACAAAATTTTTCCCGAATATGCCGCAGAGCCTTATATATAAATATATCCGCAAAAATTGCGTTAAAATCAATAAAAAACGTCCTCATCCCGACTATAGGCTTGCGGAAGGCGATGTGATAAACTTTTACATAAACGACGAATTTTTTTTATCTTCCGGTGAGGAGCCGGATTTTTTAAAGGTAAACATCAAGCCGAACATTATATATCAGGACGAAAATATAATTCTGGCAAACAAGCCGGCGGGGGTGTTGGTGCATGACGACGACACAAATGTTGCCAACACGCTTATAAATCAGATAAAAAAATATCTCTACGACGCCGGCGAATACAATCCGGATGACGAAAACAGTTTTGTGCCGTCGTTGTGCAATCGAATAGACAGAAACACGCAGGGCATTGTTATTGCCGCAAAGAATGCCGAGGCACTCAGGGTACTGAACGAAAAGATAAAAAAACGTGAAATAACAAAGCAGTATTTGTGTATTGTTTGCGGACACATGGATAAAAAATCCGATACGCTTACCGCATATCTGAAAAAGGATACGCAAAAAAACAAAGTGTATATATACGACACACCGCAAAAGGACGCAAAAACCATCGCTACAAGATACACTGTGCTGAAACAAAACCGCGATTTTTCGCTTCTGGACATAAAGCTGATAACAGGCCGTACGCATCAGATCAGGGCACATATGGCATATATCGGTCATCCGCTTTTGGGCGACGGCAAGTATGGCATAAACAAGATAAACAAACAGTATAATATGACAAAGCAGGCACTGTGTTCATATAAGCTTACCTTCGATTTCCCCACCGATGCCGGCGTGCTTGAATATTTAAAAGGTGCTGTGTTTGAGCTTGAAAATGTGGATTTTTTGAAAATGTTTGAATAATTATATTGTTTTATGACGATATTTGTAAAAATATTTTGCAATTACATGTATTGTGTGATAAAATGATTTAATAAGTGTTAACTTAGGATATTATTAAGGAGTGTTGATTAGTGGAGAAGCTATTAATCAAAGGAGGCACGCCTTTAACCGGAGAGGTATGTATAAGCGGTGCAAAAAATGCCGCTGTGGCAATAATTCCGGCTTGCATTATTGCAAACGGTGTCTGCCGCCTGGAAAACCTGCCGGATATAAAAGACGTTACATTGATGATAGATATTCTTTCCCAGCTTGGAGCAGGGGTAAACTACATAGATAATCATACGGTAATTATAGATACATCAACCATAAAAACCACTGTAGCACCATATGAGATGGTGTGTAAAATGCGTGGGTCTTCATATTTGATAGGTGCGTTGCTGGCACGTTTCGGCAAGGCGTCGGTTGCCATGCCGGGCGGCTGCTATTTTGGCTCGCGTCCTATAGACCAGCATATCAAAGGGTTTGAGGCACTTGGTGCAAAGGTGGACACAAGCCACGGCGTCGTTACGGCGGAAGCCGAAAGCTTGAAGGGTGCACACATTTATATGGACGTTGTGTCGGTTGGCGCAACAATAAACGTTATGCTTGCCGCAACCGTGTCGGAGGGCATTACAATAATAGACAATGCTGCAAAAGAACCGCATATAGTTGACGTTGCCAACTTTTTAAACACCATGGGTGCGAACATAAAAGGTGCCGGAACCGACGTTATAAGAATAAACGGTGTAAAAAACTTTACCGGCTGCACATATTCGGTGATTCAGGATCAGATAGAAGCGGGAACATTTATGGTTGCCGCAGCCGCAACAAAAGGCGATGTGCTGGTTAAAAACGTTATACCGAAGCACATGGAGGCAATATCGGCAAAGCTTATGGAAATGGGCGTTTGCGTAGAAGAGTTTGACGACAGTATACGCGTAAAATGGGAAAAGCCCATTAAAAGTATAAATCTGAAAACCTTGCCGTATCCGGGCTTTCCTACAGATATGCAGCCGCAAATAGTAACGCTGTTGTCGATGGCAGAGGGCACAAGCGTTGTTACCGAGTCTGTTTGGGACAACCGTTTCCAATATATAGATGAGCTGAAACGCTTGGGTGCAAGCGTGCAGGTGAGCGGAAAAATGGCTGTTGTGCAAGGGGTTGAAAAGCTTACGGGATCTCCCGTTAAGGCGACGGACTTGCGTGCCGGAGCGGCAATGGTTATCGCCGGGTTGGCTGCTGAAGGCTGTACTGAGGTTGAGGGCCTTAACCATATAGACCGTGGCTACGAAAACTTTGAACAAAAGCTTGTCAGCTTGGGTGCGGACATAAAAAGAGTATCGGTTTTGGAATAAGGAGAGGTTAGTGTTGTTATTTGCATCGTTAATAAGCGGTTCGTCCGGTAACTGCATAGTTTTGTCGCATAACGGCACAAATATACTTATCGACTGCGGAATGAGTGCAAAAAAAGCCGGTGAAGCACTTTCAAAAATCAGCATAAACCCAAACGATATATCGGCAATATTGGTTACACATGAACATATAGATCATATCAGCGGCGTGGGGGTAATGTCCAGAAAGCACAATATCCCTGTGTATGCAAATGAAAACACATGGCTTGCAATGGAACAAAAGCTGGGCAATATAACCGACGCAAACAGACGTGTGTTTAAAAATTATGATACATTTGAAATAGGAAATATAGGCATTAAGCCGTTTAAAACCCCACACGATTCTGCGGATTCTGTGGGTTATTCCATGTTTGCGGGAAATACAAAAGTGTCGCTGGCTACAGATATAGGCTGTGTTACGCGTGAGATGTTTGAAGCTGTGCGTCAAAGCGAGATGGTTATTTTAGAAGCCAACCACGATGTTGAAATGCTGAAAACCGGCCCGTATTCTTATCCGCTCAAGCAGAGAATATTGAGCGACAGCGGACATTTGTCAAACGATATGTCGGCAAGATTTGCATATGAACTGGTTAAGAGCGGCACAAAAAAAATCATGCTCGGACATTTAAGCAATGAAAACAATCTGCCGCAGCTGGCTTTTGAAACGGTGAAATCGTTTTTGCAGCTCAAAGATGTGAAAATAAACGCAGACGTTCAGTTGAATGTGGCGAAGCGGTTTGACGTAAGCTGCTTATGCGGAGAAAATGTATGAATATAAAAATTATATGCGTTGGTAAGCTGAAGGAAAAATATTGGATTGATGCATTGGCGGAATATTCAAAGCGTCTGTCAAGATACGCAAAGACAGATATAATCCAAATACCCGACGAAAAGATACCCGATAACCCGTCGGATAAAGAGTGTGAAATAATAAAAGGCAAAGAGGCCGCCGCAATACAAAAATATCTGAAAAACAACGACTATATAATAAGCCTTTGCGTTGAGGGCAAACAGATGGACAGCATTGCCTTTGCCGGGCACATAAAACAGCTGGGCATTGACGGAGTAAGCAATATTGCGTTTATCATAGGCGGTTCGCTTGGATTGGACGAGTGCATAAAGCAGATGTCGCAGATGCGTTTAAGCTTTTCAAAAATGACATTTCCGCATCAGCTGATGCGTGTTGTTCTTGCCGAACAGATTTATAGGGCGTTTAAAATAATAAACGGCGAAATTTATCATAAATAAAAAAACACGACAGGAGACCAAAATGAAAAAGGCCGCTTTTTATACATTAGGCTGTAAAGTTAATCAATATGAAACGGAGGCAGTATCCGAAATGTTTGCTGCCGACGGATACCAAATCGTCGGTTTTGATTCGTCTGCCGACGTTTATTTTATAAACACCTGCACTGTAACCGCCATGAGCGACAAAAAATCCCGTCAGATAATACATCGCGTTAAAAAAATAAATCCGAATGCAATAATTGTTGTTGCGGGTTGCTATGCACAGACAAACCCTGATGCTGTCTTGGGTATAGACGGCGTTAATCTTATTATAGGTACAAACGGCAGAAAAAATATAATTTCACTGCTGAAAAACATAAATTGCAATTCCAAGGTGTCGGCTGTGGGCGATATAACCGATGTGTACGAGTTTGAAAATATGACCGTGTCGGACTACAGCGAACGCAACAGGGCGTATATAAAAATACAGGAGGGCTGCAACCAGTTTTGTTCCTATTGCATAATCCCGTATGCACGCGGTAATATACGTTCACGTAATCCGGAGGAGGTAATTGACGAAGCAAAGCGTCTTGCGCTAAAGGGGTATAAGGAGATTGTGCTGACGGGCATACATGTGGCGTCATACGGAGCGGATCTGGGATACACAAACCTGATTAAATTACTGGAACGGGTAAACGACATAGAGCAGATTGAACGAATACGTCTCAGCTCAATAGAACCGATGGCGATAGACGCGGACTTTTTAAGCAAAGCCGCAAAGCTGGAAAAAGTGTGCCACCATTTTCATATATCGCTTCAGAGCGGCTGCGATGAAACGCTCAGGCGTATGAACAGAAAATACACAACCGACGAATTCAGGCAAATTGCCAAATCCTTGAAGGATAATTTTGACGATGTCGCCATAACTACCGATATAATGGTCGGCTTTCCGCAGGAGAGCGATGAGGAGTTTGAAAAATCGTATAACTTTGCAAAAGAGATAGGCTTTGCCGATATGCACGTTTTTCAATATTCACGCAGACCGGGCACGCCGGCAAATGATATGCCGTGCCAGATACCGTCAGAGACAAAGCATTTGCGAAGCACAAAAATGCTGCAACTGGCGGCAAATATGCGTAAGGCGTTTATGAACAGATTTTTGAACACAGTTCAAACTGTGCTTGTGGAAAATGAAATAAGCCCGGGAGTGTATCAGGGCAAAACGGGGAATTATATAAACGTTTTAATAGAGTCGGATAAAAATATATCAAATACCGTTGTGCTTGTTAAGCTTTGCTCCGTGTCGGATGACAACATGGAGGGGACTTTGGTTTTAAATGCATAAAAACGGTTTTAAGGGAGGTATGGTATTTTGCCACACCTCCCTTGGTTTTTCCGGCAGGCTTTAAAATAACGCATGCCCCAAATACGTGTTTATGTTAGCAACAGCATTTATCGTTGTCATTGTTGAACAATAACAGCAAAACTATAACCGCAATAATGATTATCCAAACAATTGAATTATCGTCATTGCCGCCTGAGCAAAATAAATTTCCGAACATTTAACATAACCCTCCTTACTGTTTTAAAATACACCGTTTGGATAGTACATAATATGTTTTCGGACAGTTGTGTGTTACAACAAAAAAATCTTTTGTTCACATTTTGTTAATAATTTTTTAATGGTATATTAATGTTCTGCATAGTATAATTGACTGTAGGTATAAAATTACGCAGGGAGGCAGAATCTTTTGAAAAAATGGAAAAAAGTTTTGATAATCATTCTTGTTATCGTTTTAATAGCGGGTATAGCAGGTACAGTGTTTTTTTTCAGAAATAAAAATAAAAAAAGTGCTGGCACTGTGAGCGACCTTGCTGTTGTCAGAGTAAGCAGAGGCGACATCACGCTTTCAATTTCCAGCACAGGTGTTCTGATGCCGTATGAGCGATACGACATTGTGCCGCTTGTAAAGGGTAAAATCATATCGTCGCCGTACGAAGAAGGCGATATGGTCAGCAAAGATGCCGTGCTCTATTCCATAGACGACAGCGATATGCTTATAAGTCTGGACAAGACAAAAAACTCTATTGACAAAAAAGCTGTTTCCAGCCGCCAGAACGATGAAAACATAGCAAATCTGACTATATATGCAAAAGAGGACGGATATGTATCCGGACTTGACGTAAAGACGGGCGATAACGTTCAGGGTGCAAAGCTTGGCAATATCATTAACGATACCGTGCTTAAGGTCAGCATTCCTTTCACCAAAAACCAGGTTGATAAAATGTATGTGGGCGAAAGAGCAAGTATCGTAAGTGCAACGTATATGTCTTATATAGATGCAACAGTGTCGGATATATCCAATCAGCCTACACCGTCAGGCAACGGCGTATTCTATATGGTTGAATTTGAGGTTAATAATCCGGGTTCTCTTAAGAAGGGTATGTCTGTAACAGCTGTGGTTGACGGCATGACAAGCCCGTCAAACGGCTTGCTTGAGAACGCATCTGAGATTACAATTACCGCTGAAACAAACGGTAAGGTTAAGGAAGTATATGTAAAAAACGGCGATTTTGTGAAAAAGGGTGCAAAGCTTATTCAGCTTGAAAACGAAACATATACCATCAATGCGGAAACCAACGCACTTGATATGCGTGATTTGGAGCTGAGCCTTGAGTCGCAGCAGAAACAGCTTAAAGATTACTACATAACAAGTCCTATTTCCGGCACAGTTGTTGAAAAGACATATAAAGCCGGCGATACAATAAATAACGCCAATTCATCCGTTATTCTTATGACGGTTGCCGACCTTTCAAAGCTTAAGTTTACCATGGATGTTGACGAGCTTGATATATCCAAGCTTGAAATAGGTCAGGACGTTGTTGTTACGGCGGACGCTGTTGAAAACCAGACATTTGCGGGCAAAATAACAAAAATAGCAACAGAGGGTACAAGCCAGAACGGTGTTGCGACATATAAGGTAGAAGTTGTTATTGACGAGCCGGGTGCTTTAAGACCAAGCATGAATGTTGACGCACAAATCATAATTCAAAACAGAACAAATGTGGTAAGAGTTGCCGCAACGGATATAACAACAATCGGAACAAAATCGTTTGTAACGGTTAAATCCGACGGGGAAAGCAACAAATCCGAAAGAACGAACGTTAACGGACAGATGCAAAACAGACCTGATAATGCCGAAGGTATGCCGGGACGTGAGAGAGCAGAGCGTCAGCAGAACGGTTCAGATGAGACTCAAAATACCGAGCGTGGGCAATGGGCTGAAAGAGAGAGACAAAACAACACCTCCGACAGAAGCACCGCTGCTCAGACAGGCAATTACGGCAACAGAACGTCAAGTACAGCGTCGTCAAACAGCGGTGTGCCTGAAGGATTTGAGCTGAGAGAGGTTGTTGTTGGAGTTTCCAACACCTCATATGTTGAAATAGTTGAAGGCCTTAACGAAGGCGATGAAATATTGTCGCTCAGCCGTGCCACAAATCCCGACAGTAATACCGGTTTAGCCGCTATGATGGGCGGCGGCATGATGGGCGGCGGCATGATGGGCGGAGGTATGCCCGGCGGCGGAATGCCTAATAACGGAGGTGGCGCACCTAATAACGGCGGCAACCGAAGATAACTTTTTCCGTATAGTAACAGTAAAAACGGGAGAGTGATATTTTAAATTATGATAGTTATAGAAAACATGTATAAAATATATAAAATAGGCGACATAGAGGTTAAGGCATTAAACAATGTCAGTCTTACCATAGAAGACCGTGAATTTGTCGCGATAGTGGGGCCGTCGGGCTCGGGCAAGTCCACTTTGATGAATATGATAGGTTGTCTGGACGTTCCCACCTCCGGCAAGTATTATATAGACGGTCAGGAGGTCAGCAAGATGAGCGACCGTGCACTTGCTGATATGCGTAACAGAAAGATAGGCTTTATATTTCAGCAGTTCAATCTTTTGCCCAAACTGACGGCAGAGGAAAACGTGCAATTACCTATGATATACAGGGGTGTGCCTGCCGGAGAAAGACACAGATTGGCACTTGAGGCATTGGACAGAGTGGGTTTGAGCGACAGAACGCATCATAAGCCTAAGGAGCTTTCCGGCGGACAGCAACAGCGTGTCGCTATTGCAAGGGCATTGGTGGGTAAGCCGTCAATTCTGCTTGCCGACGAACCAACCGGTGCATTGGACTCAAAGTCCGGTGCGGAGGTTATGAATATGATGCAGCAGCTTCATAAAGAAGGTCATACAATCATACTGATAACGCACGATAATCATATTGCAGAGCAAGCACCGCGAATTGTCCGCATACAGGACGGAGAAATAAGCTACGACAGTAAAGGCGGTGGCAACGCATGATTATAACAAAATTTCTTCAATCGCTAAAGATGGCGATAAGCAGCATTTTAAGCAATAAGATACGAATGTTTTTGACAATGCTCGGTATGATAATCGGTGTTGCGTCGGTTGTTTTGCTCATAGGGCTTTCGGACGGCTCGCAAAAGGAAATAAACGATTCGCTCTCCAGCATGGGAACCGACCTTATAACCGTACAGATACGAAACCGCAGTGCCAGCAGAGTTGTGTCCCCGTCGGACATTATGGAGTTTTATAACGATAACAGAGATATTTTAGTAAATATATCTCCGTATATAGGCGGAAGCACAACGGCAAAAGTAGGCACGACAAACGAAAGCACAACGCTTGAATGTGTTGACGCGTCATTTGCCGATATACGTGGATTAGATCTTGATTACGGAAGATTTATAACGGAGGACGAGGTAAAAAACCGTCAGAACGTGGCTGTTGTGGGAACATACATACAGCAGGAGTTTTTTGACGGACAAAATCCGATAGGTCAGCAGATAAAGCTCAACGGAATTGTGTATGAAATAGTCGGCGTGCTTGAGGAAACGGGCGATTCAACCAAAACCTCTGCCGACAACAAAGTTATTATACCGTACACAACAGCAAGAAAGATATTGTCCGCAAGCACACCGTCAACCTATTACATACAGGCTGCAAGCGATGAAGCTGTGGATGTTGCGGTAAATACGCTGAAGAATTATTTTAACTCTATGCTGGGCAAGAATCAGGCAACGGTTACAAGCCAGAAGCAGATTATGGAAGTTATTGACGAGGTAATGGGAATGCTTAGTGCGCTTTTAGGCGGTATAGCAGGTATATCGCTCGTGGTTGCGGGCATAGGCATAATGAACATAATGCTTGTTTCGGTTACCGAGCGTACACGTGAGATAGGCATACGCAAGGCGATAGGTGCAAGACGCGGCGATATTTTGCTTCAGTTTTTGATAGAGTCGGTGATAATAAGCTGTATGGGCGGTCTTATAGGTCTGCTTCTGGCGATAGGCATAGGCAATGCCGCCGCCAAGCTTGTGGAGGCTTTAAATTTTGTTGCCACACAAGCGTCAATCACTTTGGCATTTTCGTTTGCCGTTATTGTGGGCGTCTTTTTCGGACTGTATCCCGCACAAAAAGCGTCTAAGCTGAATCCTATTGAGGCTCTGCGTTTTGAATAGAGTCAAAAAAACATTATTGGAATGGAGCATATGTATGAAGAAAATAAAAATATTATCATTTATGCTGGCGTTTGTCATGCTTTTGGGAAGTGTTTGTGTTTCAGGCGTATCGGCGGAATACAGCGACGTTACGGATGATACACAAATTCAAATGCTCACCCTGCTCAGCAGGCTTGACATTATAAACGGTTATCCTGACGGTACCTTTGGTCCGTATGATCCCATAACGCGTGCACAGTTTGCCAAGATTATAGTGTATGCCGTAAACAAGCAGGAGATGGCATTGTCCAACGGGGGTGCGTCTGCGTTTTCGGATGTGCCTCAGAACCACTGGGCAACGCCGTATATAAATCTTGTGGCGGATATGGGCATAATCAACGGTTATCCGGACGGCACGTTCAAGCCGGAAGAAGAGCTTACATTTGCACAGATAGTAACTGTAATTCTGCGTGTGCTGGGTTATAACGAAAGCTCAATAGGCGTGCATTGGCCGGACAATTACATAGAAAAGGCAAACAACATAAAGCTGACAGACAAGGTGAACAAACTGCCTAATCAGACAGTGAACCGTATGGAAACAGCGGCATTGATATATGAAGCTTTAATATCGGACATTAAAACCGCAGACGGCAAAAAGCTTATGGAAACAATAGGTTATTCCGTTATGGAAGATGTTTTGCTTATCTCAACCAAAGCTCAGGACAAAACTCTTGCAAACAACGAAATAAGAACCTCGTCGGGCGTTATGACAGCTAAATATGACGATGAATTTGAAACCGGCACTCTGGCAGACAAGATAATTGTTAATAAAGACGGCGATATTGTGTTTACAATAAACAGCAATGAGCCGCTCACCACAAGCAAGCTTGACAGCATGGGCTACAGTATTGTTGAAAACTGTGTTGTGCTGGCAAATTCAAAAACCGACAAAACCCTTGCAAATGACGAAGTTAAAACGTCGGCAGGCACATTAAAATTCCGAAGCGACAACATTGAAGATATGGTAGGTTCTGTTGCGGATATTCTGCTTGACAAAGAACGCAAGGTTGTTGCCGCATATCCTGTAAAAAAAGATACATATAAAATTGTGGCAGACAGACTCATTGATAACCGTCTGGAATATGTAAGCGAAGACAGATCGGGTTCATATACCTTTGACAGTGATTTTACCGTTTATGCCAACAACACCAAAACTCAATTTTCTGCAGTTAAAAGTCAGATAAAATCCGGCAGCGAATTGACTTTTTACGGCAATGACGGCGAGTGGGATTTTGCAATTTTAAAAACCTATGATGACGTTGTGCCTTTTGTTGCAAAACGTGATATGAGGGGCAGCGATACACAGATAAACGGAACAGACATAAACACCGCCATTCCGCTTAAGGTGTACAGAGACGGTTTAACGTCATCGCTTGACGAAATAAAACGTAACGATGTTGTGTACTATAATGATAAAACAAACGTTGTTGAAGCGTTCAGCAAAAAAATAACCGGCACTTATGACGAAGCGTTGCCGACAAAAGCGTATGTCAGCCAAGTAGTTATCAGCGGCAAAACCTATTCGGTAAATTCTGCCGATGCAATATATGCGTTGGGCGAAAATGCGGGCAGCTTTGAAATAGGCAGCAAGGTTACGCTTTTGCTTGGTAAAGACGATGCTGTTATATCCGCGATAGACCCGTCCTCTGCAAGCACTTTGGACTACGGCGTGGTGGTTAACACATCAACAAGAACGTCAACCAAAGACGGCGAAACCAAGGGCAGACTGGAATATGTTGCCAAGCTGTTTATGCCGGACGGCGAAATATATGAATATGTTACCGACAAGGACTACATAGACAATAAAGGCGATTTAATGCGTATCACTTATGAAAGCGGTTATGTTAAGCTGTCCAAGACGAGTGTAAACAAAATTCACGGTGAAGTGAACAAGGTTGATTATAAAATAGGCTCAACAGTGCTGACGGGCGATGTTAAATTTATAGAGCTGGTTAAAAACGAAACCGGCAGCGACGCTGTGCTTAACGTGATAGACTTTAAAAACCTTAATGTCAAAACCCTGTATGATTCAAACGTCATAACTACGGTAAGCGACAACGCATTCGGCGATGTTCAGCTGGTATACCTTTCCAATATAACCAATTCCAATCTGATTTACGGCATATTAAAAAGCAGTAAGGTGTCATCGGGCGGAATGAGCATATCGGGTACATACGTTGTTGATGTGAACGGCAAAGAACAAACCTACAGATCAAGCGTCGGTTTTTCCGCAAAAGAGGGCAGACCTGTATCGCTCGATATATCGGGCGGAACGCTCACTTCTTTGCAGGAATTGAGTCAAACCCTATCGTACGGCAGAACGGTTGACGCCGTTGAGGAGGGCAGGATAAAGGTTGATTCGGTCATATATGAAATGTCTGAAAATGTTGTGATTTACAAGCAGGAAAACGGCTACACTTATACGCCTATATCCATGGATGATTTAAAGAGCGATAAGCTCAACAGTATAAGCCTGTATTCCGACAAACTCACATCAATCGGCGGAATTGTAAGAATTGTAATTGCAAGCTTTTCGGATTAATAAATAATGCCTACTGAACAAATGCTTTTTCGAAAGCATTTTAATGAAATTGATTGACATCCTGTGAGACGACAGATGGTACAAAGTGCAAGGCTTTTTCACAAATATGTTCAAAAACCTTGCACCAAAACAATTCAATAACGCTCGAATGTCGCTCTGCGACAGCGTTTTTGAATTGTTCAGCAGGCTTTAAATAAGAGTTGGGAGATACTGTATGAAAAAGACTGTTTTGATAACCGGTGCATCACGCGGGATAGGAGCGGCAACGGCATACTGTTTTGCAAAAGAGGGGTATAATGTTGTTGTAAACTATAATAAAAGCAGGGAAAAAGCCGAAAAACTGGTCAGCGAATTAACCAATCAGGGTTTTAGTGCCGCGTGTATACAGGCGGATGTTTCGGACGGTTTGCAGGTAAACGCCATGGTTGATAAGATAAACAGTCGCTTTGGCGGAGTGGACGTTTTGGTTAATAATGCCGCCGTTGCACAGATAAAGCTGTTCAGCGATATAACGTCTGATGATTGGGATAATATCTTTAACGTAAACGTAAAGGGTATGTTTAACTGCACAAAAGCGGTGTTGCCGTATATGATACATCAAAAACATGGCAAAATCGTGAATATATCGTCGATATGGGGTATAACCGGAGCGTCGTGCGAGGTGCATTATTCGGCGTCAAAGGCTGCCGTAATAGGGCTGACGAAGGCGTTGGCAAAGGAGCTTGGTCCGTCGGGAATACAGGTAAACTGTGTGGCTCCGGGAGTTGTCAATACCGATATGAACGCAGAATTGTCAAAGGAGGATATTGAACAGATAGCGGACGAAACTCCGTTGGGAGTCATAGGCAATGCGTCCGACATTGCAAATACAGTGTGTTTTCTGGCAAGCGATAAAGCTGATTTTATCACAGGACAGGTTATCAGTCCCAATGGCGGATTGGTGATATAATTTCAGACAAAACATGTTATCTTTATGTTGCTATGATGATAATGGCACGGTTTTTATGAAACCGTGCCATATTTTTTTGCACTGTCCTTTTTTACGGACACATGCTTTTGTAAAATAAAAACATAAAGATAAGGAGGCAGAAAAATGCGTTATGTACTTAAAGACAATAACTTTTATATCGGCAAGGATTTCAGAGGCCGTCCCATGACGGTATCGGACAAAGAAAGAGCGTGTACATTCAAAACAGGCGTTGCTGCCAATAATTTTTTAAGATGTATACCCGAAACAATAAAAATTTATAATTGGAAGATTTGTGATTTGGACGAAAGGAATGATGAACTTATGATGCAGGAAACAAAGAAATTCGGAAACCCAACAAAAGAAACCGCATTGGAAGATGAAAATTTTGATATTTGCGGATTTTTCACAAATGTAGTTCAGATAATGTCGCAGATAGACCGTTTTATTGCAAATATGGAAAGCAATGAACAAATTGCAGATTTAAAAATTCTTGATGTTCGTCATTACATAAGAGACAATAATCACAAATTAAGTGCAATTCAAATGCAAAGACTCGGCTACTATCTTCAGGATCTTGAAAAGGAACGTTACGATTATAAATCCAAGAGGATTATTGCATCAATGTTTGCAAACAGCATTGATACACTTAAAAATAAAAACAGCATTGACAAAATGAATGATGTTGTAACAAGCAAGTACCGTCCAAAGGTTTTGGATGATACCGATATTGAGTATATAATCAACAAGAAAAAAGACGTTGCTTTTATTGCATAATGTTTTAAATAAAGCTTATTTATTTTTCGTAAATTTGTTTTATTTCCGTGGCAAGCTGATACATTTTGTCGGCGACATAGTCGGGCGAAAGTATTTTTGCTTTATTGCCAAAGCTCATGATCCACGATAAAAAGTGCGGGCTGACAGCCACTTTAACATGACAGACAAAACGGTTTTCGTCCTTTTTTATTATGGGAATATCCGTGCCGAACCGATCAAATACCACGCCTACAAGGTCGTTGTCGAACTCGACGGAAACATCGGTTTCCTCGCCGCCGAACATCTGGAACATAGTCTTTGAATATGCCGATAAATCAAACGGTTTGTCCGAAAGGACTCTGTCATATTCGGTAATTTCTATCGTTTCCATTTTGTCTACACGGTAGTGAGTGTAATTGTCGTACTTTTCCTTGTATGTGATAAGATAATAGTTTTCATCGTCCCATGTAAGAGAAACAGGCGATTCTGTGTATAACCCGCCGTCCTTGCGGTACACCTTTTTCTTATTCACGTCAAGATTAAAATACTTGAACGTAATTTGTTTGTTGGCGGCTATTGCATCGTGTATTTTATCCACATTATAGTATATCTGTTCGTTAAGCGTCTTAACGCGGTTTGTTATAAACACCTGTCTTTGAAGCTGTTTTGCATATTCACGGCTTGTGAGCTTTTCAATTTTTGATATAAGCTCCATGCTCTTTTTTCGTGTTATAAATTTTGACGACTGCACGCTGTCGACAAGCAATTTAAGTTCGGGCAGCTCAAATTCACGACTTGCAATATAATAATTTGTTGTGCGGGTTTTGTTTGAGCAAATGTCAAGACCGAACAGCTGCAAATATTCAAGGTCATCATATATACTTTTACGCTCGGCGCTTATGCCGAGCTTTGAAAGCTCGGCAATCATTTCAGGCACGGTTATAGTATGTTCCTCATCGGTTTGCTCCATTAAAATTTTTGCAAGATACAGCATCTTGAGTTTTTGGTTTGACTGTTTCATTTTGTTTTTCTACCTCGATTCATTGCTTTTAAAAGTTTACTTCGCCCTTTAAAACTAAATCAACATAGTGTTTAATCATAAATTGAGTTTATGTAAAGATCGGAAAATTCATGCTTTTCTTATTATCTTTTTTGTCTTGCAAAATGGGTATGGTGCGTTTATTCGAAGACACTTTTCAACCGACATAACCACCGCCTCAGTTTCCTCATTGTTATATCCTACAGGCACAATGACGCTGTCGCCAACTGATATACCTTCATCGTCTGTTATATAGTGAAAAATCTGCGAGTTATCATCAAACACAACACCACAGTATATGTATTCTTTTTTATCCTTTATATCTTCTTCCTTATTACGCCTTATTTCTTCTTGTTCTTCAATTCTTCTTTTAGCATCCCTTGCTTTACATTCTTCGATAAAAGCTTTTTGTTTTTTCTCAAACTCTTCCATTTCTTTTTCGTGTTCTTCCATAAGTTTTTGAAAATGCATTTCCTCAGCTCTATTGCATGCATCAAAAAATTCTTCCTGCGTTTCGTGTTCATAAGGAGATACACCATAATTTTCTGTATCATTATAAGCTTCTCGCCAATCATAATCATCGTCTGATTCAAGCGAAAACTCTTCTTCCGCAGAACTATCAACACCATCATTTTCATACTGTAGATCAGAAATCGGGAGTTCTACATCCGGAATAAGTTCATCCAAAAAATTTGTTTCTTTTTTTTGAAAACTTTCACAAACTTTCATTTCCATAGTTATATCAAACAAACTATCTGTGCTTCCGTCTCCATCCCAATCATTAATTGGAAACCTGATTGGTATCATAGTCAATCACTCCTTACATAAATACTAAATCATAACTAATCTTTATGGTGTTCGTTAAAATAATCTTCGGCTTCTTCGTATTCCCAAAAATCATCGTAATTGTCATAATAAAAGTCTTCCGGGTCGGTATAATCATTTACATTATACGGATCATCATTGGATTTTTTAGCGGAGTTTTTCTTGTATGAAGATGAACTGCTGCTTGTTTTGTTTTTATAAGGGTTTTTCCCGTTCCATACAGGCTTGATATCCTCGGTCCAATAGTATTCCCATCCATAGCGGCTTACCGAGGTAACCGCTTTGTCCTTGCAGGTCACTATCAGCATTGTTTCCCCATCATTTGCACGCCAGTAGTATTTTGTATAATACTCTCCCCAGCTATTCTTTTCGGTTTCGCTCTTGTACGGCTTTCCCATAATGGTTTTGTTAATGTCTGACTCATTCATGCCTTTGTACGGAATTATGGTTTTCAGTTTAGCGTAATACTGGCGGTTGCTTTCTTCTATTTTCAATCTTAATTCTTCGTCTTTGCGTTTTTCCTCTTCCAGAAATTCATCATATTGCGGCTTGAAGCTTTCTCTGAACGTTTTGATGTCTTCGCTGAGTTCATCGCTGTAATCCGCAGGAATAAGGTCTAAATAATCATTGACAGTTCTCATGTGTTTTTTTTCTGAATTATATTCCAGTTGAGCCAACGCATAGGAATATAACGGGAGAGTATTTTTATACGTTTCATCTATCCCGTATTCCATGTCCGATTTAAAATTTTTGCGGTCTAAGATGTTTGGATTTGCCTTTTCAAGTGCGGCAAGGGCGTCTTCATAAGAACCGTTTTGAATTAAAGTTATTGCGTTATTATATGCGTTGTCTTTTGCCTTTTTGTCCATATAAGTTCCGCCCCAAAATATGACACATATTAATAATATAGCAATTGTTATGTATAAAAATTTTTTCAAAGATATCACCTCAACATTTTAAAAACCGATTTTATCAAACAAAAGTGCAATACATACGCAAACAATAACCGCCAGAATTAAGAACACAATAACAAACGGCGTTCCTTCCAGTCCCAAAGCACCGGCTATTCCGGCAGAAATGATTATAGTCAGTATAGTTCCCACAGCTGCACCAAAGTTTGACACGCCGCCTCCGCTTCTGTGATTGTTGTTATTGTTGCTTTGTGTTGTTTGTTTATAGATATTGTATTCTATAAAATCATCTGCAGGATCGTTTTTTCCGTTTCCGTTCCAATCGTAAAATGCCATAACTACACCCCCAAACTGATTTTTCCCGATACTTTTTTGCTCATTACCGTGTCCATAAAAACATCTTTGCTTATTGCCGCAAAATACCCGTTATATTCCTCTGTGTAATTTTCGGCTATAATTTTCAGCGTTTCATTTATCTGAAGCAAAGCGGCAAACTCGTGCTTGCAAGCACCGCTGCAAAAACAGGAGCAATTAAGGTTTGATATTTCACCTTCTGTGCAGTCAAACTCGATCTCGTAAATTTCACTGCCTTCAACAATTGCATGACCGCGTGTGCCGTCTATTTCAACAAAACCGACTCTGTTTTCCATATAGTAATTATGTCCTCTTTCAACGGCATCCGCAGAAATATTCATCTTTGACAAATCGTCAAGAGGAAAGCTGTTCTCATCGTCATTACCGCTTGCATATTCTTCGTCTTTTTCCGGAGCTTTAAACCAGGTAAGCACTTTTGAAAAAGGAATTGCGTTTTTATCAAAGCTAACAAAATGAGAACCTGCAAGATACAAGTCGCCTTTAACGTCGGTGTCGACAACTGCAATAACTTTTTTGTAATCCGAAAGTTTAATTTTAAATGAATAATTCACCTCTGTAACTTGTCCTCTATAGCCTTCCAGTTTACCTTCTACATAAACGAAATCGCCAACTTTCAGGTCAAAGCTGTCGTTGTAGTATGCCCAGCCTGTGCCTCTGTGGGGGAAATATACCTGAACCACAGATTTTTTTGGCTGAACAGTTTGCTGAAAAGTTGAAACAGGAATATCTGTTTTAGTTTCTTTGCTTGCTCTTGCGATAAAACCGATAGGATATTTTTTCATAATGTTTTAACCTCCCAAAATGATTATTTCTTTTTTCTTTATACTCATTTTAACAAGTTTTGTGGGAGTTAAAACGGACAGTGCTCAATCAAATTATAACATATTTATTTTTTGTAATCAACAAATTCATAAAATGTGATTAAAATGCAAAAAAAGCGGGGTAAAATCAAGCATTTACGCCCGGTTTTGCCCCGCTTTTTTTAAAAGAGTATTATTTTTTAGCCAACTCATACGATTTGTCTGTGCATGCCGACATTGCCTCCATAATTGCACTTCTGAAGCCTTCACGTTCCAGCACTTCAACTGCCGCTATAGTTGTTCCGGCAGGTGAGCAGACCATGTCTTTCAGCTTGCCCGGATGTTCGCCTGTTTCAAGCACCATCTTAGCCGAGCCCAACACGCTCTGTGCCGCCAGGTCATACGCCGTCTGACGCGGTATACCGCTTTTTACGGCTGCGTCTGCCATAGCTTCTATCATCATATACACATACGCCGGACTGCTGCCGTTTAACGCAACTGTCGCACACATAAGGCTTTCCGGCATGACAGCGGTTTTGCCTACAGCGTTGAATATTTCTTTCGCAATATCCATATCAGCGTCGGTACACGGCTCTGCCGATGACAGCACAGTCATGCCTTCGCCTACCAGTGCAGGCGTATTGGGCATTGTTCGTATAACTTTTGCGTCAAAGCCGATATACTCTTTAAGCTGAGAAATTGTTACTCCTGCGGCTATGGATATAAACAGCTTGCTTTGTACGTTGTTCACGCCTGACACACCCGACAACGCCGCCTGACACACATTTGGTTTTACAGCTATTATAACAATATCGCTGTCGTTCACCAAATCCGCATTGCTTGACGCTGTATTGATGCCAAAGCTTTCTTTTGCCGATGCAAGCTTTTTCTCGTCCTTGTCGCTTACGGCAAGACGGTCTTTGCTGACCAAACCGCTTTTCAGCAATCCCGACACAATGGCGGTGGACATATTGCCTGCACCTATAACGCCTACTTTTAAATTTGTATTCATAATATCAATCCTCATTATACATTAAGTTCAACTTTTACGCCCAGCATATCCTTGTTTGCGTCTATCACAGGCTGGATATGTTCGGCTATGAATTCGGCAGTCTGTTCAGGTGCTCTGCCGACAAAATTTTTAGGTTCAAGAACTGCTTCAAGCTCTTGCTTTGAAAGGTTAAAGCTGTCGTCTGCGGCGATTCTGTCTATAAGGTCGTTTTTCAGACCGTACATTTTAACCTGTTTACCTGCTTCCATGGAATGTGTGCGGATTTTTTCGTGCAGCTCCTGTCTGTCGCCGCCTTTTTTAACTGCCTGCATCATGATGTTTTCTGTTGCCATAAACGGAAGCTCGTTAAGAATGTGCTGCTCCACAACTTTCGGATACACAACAAGCCCGTCCACAACATTCATGTATATACCCAAAATGGCGTCTGTTGCAAGGAATGCCTCGGCAACGCTCAGACGCTTGTTTGCACTGTCGTCCAGCGTTCTTTCAAACCATTGGGTTGACGCTGTTATTGCAGGGTTTAAAGCGTCAACTATTACGTAACGTGCAAGCGACGATATGCGTTCACTACGCATAGGGTTGCGTTTGTATGCCATTGCCGACGAACCTATCTGATTCTTTTCAAACGGTTCTTCTATTTCTTTAAGATTTTGCAAAAGACGTATGTCGTTGCTGAATTTATATGCACTCTGTGCTATCGAGCTTAAAACGTTAAGCACCTGAGTGTCTAATTTTCTGGAATATGTCTGCCCTGTAACGGCAAACGCGTTTTTAAAGCCCATTTTTTCGCAAACCATCTTGTCAAGCTTACGCACCTTTTCGTGGTCGCCGTCAAACAATTCCAAAAAGCTTGCCTGAGTGCCTGTTGTGCCTTTAACGCCTCTTAATTTGGCTTTGGAAAGCTGATAATCTAAATCCTCTAAATCCATCAGCAGCTCATGCAGCCACAAGCACGCACGCTTTCCGACAGTAGTAAGCTGTGCGGGCTGAAAGTGAGTAAAGCCGAGAGTAGGCATGTCTTTGTATTTAAGAGCAAAATTGCTTAAAAGTGCCATAACGTTTATAAGCTTGCTTTTTATAAGCTTAAGAGCTTCCGTCATGATGATAATATCGGTATTGTCGCCTACATAGCAGCTGGTTGCACCAAGATGGATTATACCCTTTGCATCGGGGCATTGCACACCGTATGCATACACGTGCGACATAACATCGTGGCGTACTTCCTTTTCACGTGCCTGTGCAACCTCGTAGTTAATATCGTCCTGAAACTGTTTAAGCTGAGCGATTTGTGCGTCGGTTATAGGCAACCCCAGCTCCTTTTCCGATTCCGCCAAAGCTATCCACAGTTTTCGCCATGTTTTGAATTTCATATCGGGCGAGAACAGATATTGCATCTCTTTGCTGGCGTATCTTGAATTTAACGGACTTTCATATGTTTGATATGACATTTTTTCATCTCCTAAGTAAATGATGATTTAATTTGTATTGTGTAGGGGACGGACTCCCTGACGTCCCGTTAATTCGGGCTGTCGAGAACGCCGGCCCCTACATGTTCTGCATTAATCAGCGGTTACATAATTTTCTTTGACTCATACAGATTAATTTTACATATCGCAAGCGTAATTGTCAATATTTGTTTTGAATAAGAGACTTTTATGTCGGGGAACATTTTTATCGCAGACTGCTAAAAAAGAAGCAATTATATTGTTTTTGTAAAAGCCTGTTATTGAACATTACGTAAATATATGATAATATTTAGTCAGACACACTATTTAAAAAAGGAGGTTGCTTTCATGGCGTTTAACATAGAAGAACAGCTCAAGCTGCTGCCCGACAGTCCGGGTGTGTATTTGATGCACAACAAAAACGGCAAAATAATATATGTCGGCAAAGCAAAAGTGCTTAAAAACCGTGTCCGTCAGTATTTTCAGAATAATCAGACAAACGCAAAAACAATAGCTCTTGTGCGTAATATAGCATGGTTTGAATACATTGTTACAGACAGCGAAGTTGAAGCTTTGATTCTGGAAAACAACCTCATAAAAAAACATAAGCCACGCTATAATATCCTTCTTAAGGACGATAAATCGTACCCGTATATAAAGGTTACCTTAAACCGTGATTATCCGAAAATATTTATGACACGCCGTCTGGAAAAGGACGGAGCAAAATACTTTGGGCCGTATGCATCCAATAAAACGGTTAAGAATACAATAGAAGTGGTGCGACGCATTTTTTCGCCTGCAACCTGCAACCGCAGATTTCCGCAGGATATAGGCAAGGGCAGACCGTGTCTTAACTACAGTATAAAGCGTTGTGTAGGAGTTTGCACGGGAAATGTAAGTCAAGCGGAATATAAAAAGCTCTTTGACGATATATGTGCGTTTTTGGACGGGGACAATGACGGTTTAATCAAAAGTTTTACGCAGAATATGCTTGAAGCGTCGGCAAATCTGCAATTTGAAAGAGCCGCACAGTACAGGGATAAGATACAGGCTATCGAAAAGCTGAATGAGTCGCAAAAAATAATAGATACCGAGAGCGGCATTGACAAGGACGTTATAGCCGTAGGTCAGTACGATACAACGGCATTTATAGAGGTGTTTTTTATACGTGAGGCAAAGGTGATAGGCAGAGAGAGCCACACTATGGCTTTGCAGGATGTAGATGTTGCCCTTGAGGATATAGAGTCAAAATTTATAGAACAGTTCTATTCGGACAGGGATTATGTGCCAAAGGAGATATACCTTCAGCACCGGCCGTCCGACGAAGCACTGTTGACCGATTGGCTGAGTAAAAAGCGTGGCAATAAAGTGTCGGTTTTTGTACCGAAACGCGGCGAAAAGGCAGACCTTGTAGCAATGGTGAATAAAAACGTCGTGCAGGCGATAGACGAATATAAAATACAAGAGCTGAAAAATGAGCGTGATTCGCAAATTTTAACCAAGCTCGCTGACTATCTGGGCATGGACACATTGCCGAAACGCATAGAGTCGTACGATATTTCAAATATATCGGGGAGCGATAACGTGGGTGCGATGGCTGTGTTTATCAACGGGAAGAGTGCACCGTCGCAATACCGTAAATTCAGGATAAAATATGTTGAGGGTGCGGACGATTATCAATCCATGCAAGAGGTGCTGTACAGAAGATTCACAAACATGATTGCGGAAAATACTCAAATAGCACAGGGCAGTCTGGATTCAAAAAAAGCACGCTTTAACGAAAAACCTGATCTTATACTGATAGACGGAGGTAAGGGGCATCTGCACGCCGCCATGGAGGTGTTGCATGAGCTTGACATCAATATTCCCGCTTTTGGCATGGTAAAGGACGATAAGCACAAAACCCGTGCATTGGTAGGCGACGGCGGAGAAATAGGCATATCGCCGGCGTCGTCGGTGTTTAATCTTATCGGCAGAATACAGGATGAAACCCACAACACCGCAATAGGCTATTACCGTCAGTTGCACCAAAAACGGCTGTCGTTTTCACAGCTGGACGATATAAAAGGTGTGGGCAAGGCAAAAAAGAGCATACTTTTAAGGGAATTTAAAACGCTGACAGCAATAAAAAACGCCGATTTACAAGCACTGGAATCGGTTAAAGGTATAGATAAAACCACAGCTAAAAACATATACGATTATTTTTCAAAGGAAGATCAAACTCAATGAACAAGGGATTTACCAAACATGCAAACGGCAGACTTATATACTACACCATACCGGATTTTGATAAAGCCGGCATGGTTAAGCATTGCTTTACCACAAGGCATGGCGGTGTTACAGCCGATCCTGATATAGGCAGTATGAACCTTGGCTTTCACAGGGGAGACGATAGAGCAAATGTGCTTGAAAACTATCGCATAATATGCGATGAAATAGGCACAGACTATACGCGTGCCGTGCTTTCCAACCAAGTACATGACGACAAAATACACTTTGTAAAAGAAGAAGACGCCGGCAAAGGAATATACAAAGAAAGCGATATAAAAGGTATTGACGCATTAATGACGGACGTTCCCGGTATTCCGCTTGTAACCTTTTACGCCGACTGCGTTCCGCTGTATTTTTTAGACGTTAAGCATAAAGCCATAGCATTGGCACATTCAGGCTGGAAAGGCACACAAAAGCGTATTGCGGTAAAAACTATAGAGAGCATGAAAGACGCTTTCGGCACTGTGCCGGGTGAACTGTTGGTCGGCATAGGCCCGTCAATAGGAGTGTGTCATTTTGAGGTGGGCAAAGAGGTGTATGACTGTTTTGAAGGCTATAGCGGCGTCGCAAAAATTTCCGGCGGCAAATATTATGTGGATTTATGGCACGTTATAATTGCACAGCTTATGCAATGCGGAGTGTCGGACGGCAACATAACTTTGGCGGATATGTGTACCTATTGTATGAATGACGAGTTTTTTTCACACCGTGTGCAGGGTAACAACAGAGGCAATATGGCGGCGATACTTTGCTTAAAGGAGGATTAAGTCTTTGAAAAAATATATATTCATTACGTTAAGCATCATTTTACTGTTAACAACCGCCTGCAACAAGCTGACATACGATTATCCCGTAACTATAATAGTGGATGACGAACAGCCGCCCGTTGACAGCGTGGACTACAGTAAGTATGAACGTGGCGGGGCTTTAAGCCTTGCAATATGCAACTTTGACACTTTAAACCCGATACTCACAAAATCGTCTACCGTGGCAGATGCCATGAAGCTTGTGTTTGAACCGCTTTTCACGCTGGACAGCAAGCAATCGGCGGTGCCGGTGCTGGCAACGGGTTACACCGTGAGCGACGATGCAACCGCATACACAATATCGCTCAGAAACGACATATCGTGGCATGACGGAAAATATTTCGATTCGGAAGATGTTGAGTACACTATAAACGCTATAAAAAATAACGATAGTGTGTATAATTTCAACACAGAAAAGATAGCGTCGCACTATGCTATAGATAAATACACTTATTTTATAAAGCTTTCCGAACCTGTGGCTAATTTTGTATCTATTCTGGATTTCCCCATAGTAAAGGTAAATTCCGATATGGAGCCGGAAAATACAAAATACGTTCCTGTCGGCACGGGACCGTACAAATATTCAACAATGACGGGCATGCGTGAGGTAACGCTTATGGCAAACGGTAGCTGGAGAGGCGATGCCAATCCTGCATATATCGACAAGATAGTGCTTAAGGTGTTGCCGTCGGAAAGTTCGGCGTCGTTTTCCTTTGATTCACGCGAGGTTGAAGTGCTCACCGACGATGTTGCAAAGCTGTATGAATATGTGCCTAAGTCAAACGCTGTGGTGCATACATACACATCAAACGCCATGTGTTTTTTGGGCATAAACTTTTATAACTCCGTTTTTTGGGGCAAAAGCACTCGTCAGGCATTGCAGTACGTTATAGACAAAGAAGAGATAGTGAACAACATTTTATTGGGACATGCCAGAATAGTTGAGGTTCCTTTAAATCCTCAGTCGTGGCTGCATGACGGCAGGAGCAGGGTGTATTACAAGGATACCGCCAAATCGCGTGAGCTTTTGGAACAGGACGGCTGGAAATATGATGTGTCGGAAAATTTGTACAGACGTAACCTGAACGGAGAGGAACAGACTTTACAGCTTAAGGTTTTGGTTAACAAGGATAATTCCATGCGGTTGAATGTTGCAAAAAGCATAGTTGAATCGCTGAAGGAGGCAGGCTGGTCGGCAACAGTTAAGGAAGTTGAGTTTGACGAATATATACGTCTAATAAATGAAAAGGATTTTGACGTGTTTGTGGGCGATATATCCATGGCACAGAACATGGATCTTTCGTTTTTGCTGGGGTCTTCGGGCAATTATTTCACATATGGCAGC
>CAJOGA010000018.1 GCA_905233855.1 uncultured Clostridia bacterium | reverse complement strand
TCCCTTCGCTGACAACCTTCAAGCCCCTCTTTCTCGAGTGCCTGTATATATTACCACATCACTCCCTCCTTTGTCAACCCCCTTTTTTAAGTTTTTTTTAAAAAGTCGAACAAGGCAAAAAAATACCCCACAGAACCGTGTTGGAGTCAGATTTTAAACCTGCATAACAGGTGGGATAGAGCCTTTTTATTTTATATGTCCCCTGGCACAGCAAAGCTGCGGGGGCGTATACGCCATAAAAACGATACTCCGTTTCCCTTATAATATTCATTGGTTAAAAATAAAAACTCAATCACGCGAACCACAGGGATTCTTTATTATTTAATTAATATAATTATTAAAAACAATGCAAGTACTATTCGTCTTCATCGATTCTTGAAACAAACTCATCGAAAGCAAGCTGTAATTCCTGCTCGTCTTCAATAATTTCAAGCATATCCTCACCGTTTTTGTCGGCAACCACCTTTAATATAAGCACCTCATCAGCTTCATCGTCATCAGCCTCTATCAATGCAAAATATTCAGTGCCGTTTAATTCATAAACATCTAATATTTCAAAATTGACATCATTTCCGTCTTCGTCGGTTAACACAATTACATCGCTTTGTTCATTGCTCATCAATACTCACTCCGTTCTGTTTGTATTATTAACATTACATAATTCTTTATACATAAATGATATCATGAAAACACGTAAAAGTCAAAGCTTAGTTTAATGAATTTAAGTAGTTTTCCAAAATAATTGCCGCACTGACCGTGTCCAAAACAGCTTTCCGCTTTTCTCTACGCGTATTTGTGCTGTTCAGCACTCTTGACGCGGAAATTGTTGTCAGTCTTTCGTCCCAGAAAATTATTTCGCCGTCAAACACTTTTTGTAAACACAAGGCAAACGCTTTGGTTTTTTCGCCGCGTTCGCCAATCTCGCCCTTCATATTTTTCGGCATCCCTATGACAACCTTTTCGACACCGTACTGCCTTATTATATCTGAAAGCTCTAAAGCAAGTCTTTCATCGCCTTTGTTTATTATTGTATGCAAACCTTGAGCAGTTATTCCCAGCGGATCACTTATTGCAAGTCCCACTCTGACATCTCCGTAATCAACCCCCAAAATACGCATATCACAATCTCCTAATAATCTATTTTGTCCAATATACCGGTTAACTTTGCTATAACGACGCCATAATTGCTGATTGGCACTCCCTGCGTTTTAGCCCTTTCAATTCTCGACATAAGATACTTTTTATTGAACATGCATCCGCCGCAATGCACAATTAACGAGTATGGCGATAAGTCTTCCGGAAAATCATTTCCGCCGACAACGTCAATTTTAAGCCCCTGACCAACCTTTTTTCTTAACATATTCGGAATTTTAACACGTGCTATATCTCCATCCAACGGTTTGTGTGAACACGCCTCGGCAATCAGTACGGAATCTGTTTCCTTAAGCGTATCAACCGCCGCCGCACCTTTAACAAACTCATCAATATCGCCCTTATATTTTGATAAAAGCACCGAAAAAGATGTCAGCTTACTTTCCTTCGGCTTTTTGCCGTACACCAAGCCAAAGACCTGAGAATCGGTTATGATTAACTCCGGAGGTTTTGAAAGAGATGCCAAAGCCTCGTCTATTTTATCCGCAACCGTGCTTATGACAACGCATTTGTGATCCAAAAGATCACGTATTGTCTGCACCTGCGGCAGTATAAGCCTGCCTTTAGGTGCCTGTATGTCCTGCGGCATAACCAATAAAACAACGTCGTTTTCCTGCACAAGATGCCCTGTTATGCTGTCCGACTCAAAATCCGCCGGCAGCACCCTTATTATCTCATTTTTTACATCATCTATATTGAAGTTTTTACTTGCACTCACCACTATCGGCTGCAGTTTAAATTCCGCTTTTATTTTGTCCGACAGCTTGCCGGCATTATTCAGTACATCGGCCTTATTCACAATCGCGACAACCGGTATGTTCCGCTGTTTCAGTTCTTCCAGCCATTCCTTTTCCAACGACATATCCGCATCGCAAAACACCATCAACGCTATATCGGTTTTGTCAAGCACATTTTTGGTTTTTTCAACACGCATCATGCCCAGCTCTCCGACATCGTCAAAACCCGCCGTATCTATAAACACGCACGGTCCTATCGGATTCAGCTCCATCGCCTTATACACAGGGTCGGCAGTTGTGCCCGCGACATCAGACACTATAGCGGTCTGCTGGTTTGTGATGGCATTTATAAGTGATGACTTGCCGCTGTTTCGTCTGCCGAACACAGCAATATGCAATCTGTTTGCATTTGGAGTTTCGTTCAAACTCATACTATCATCTCCGCTTGATGAATTAAAATCTGAAATCTCTTTGTCCTTTTGTCAAATCCGCTAAATGCTCCAGCACAAGACGTTTAACTTCTGCATTTGGAATATTATTCACTTCTTCCGAAATAACCCTTTCGCCGTTTGCCTTTGTCTCAGGGCTTGCATAATCTTCCAGATACTCTTTTAACGTCATCAACGCATTAGGCTGACAGACATTTGAAATTTGTCCGGTCTTAGCAAGACGCATAAATCTGTCGCCCGTTCTGCCCGCACGGTAGCAAGCTGTGCAAAAGCTTGGAATATATCCCAGCGACAGCAACCAATTTACAATCTCGTCAAGACTTCTTTCATCGTTGACTTCGAATTGTGCTGTGTTTTCGGTTTCCTTTTCAACATAACCGCCGACGCTTGTTGACGAGCCTCCGCTTATCTGCGATACACCAACCTTAAGCACTTCTTCTCTTGACTTCTGCGATTCTCTGGTAGAAATTATAATGCCTGTATACGGAACCGCAATTCTCAATATTGCCACAATCTTTTTAAATTTATCATCAGATATTGCGTTAGGAAATTCCTTGACGTCAACGTCGTCCGCCGGACGTATTCTCGGCACACTGATGGTATGAGGTCCGACTCCGAAGGTATCTTCCAAATGCTTTGCATGCATTAAAATTGCAACAAAATCGTATTCATATTCATACAAACCGAATAAAACACCTATGCCGACATCGTCAATTCCGCCCTGCATCGCTCTGTCCATAGCTTCCGTATGGTATGCGTAATTATGTTTAGGACCTGTCGGATGCAACGATTCATAAGTCGGTTTATGATACGTTTCCTGGAACAATATATATGTGCCTATACCGGCATCTTTAAGCTTTTTGTAATTTTCAACGGTAGTTGCTGCGATGTTAACGTTCACACGGCGGATACTGCCGTTTTTATGTTTAACGCCGTATATTGTTTTTATGCTTTCCAAAACATATTCTATAGGGTTGTTTACAGGGTCTTCACCGGTTTCAAGAGCCAATCGTTTATGCCCCATATCCTGCAAAGCAACAACTTCCTTCACAATTTCTTCCTGAGACAGCTTCTTGCGTGCTATATTGCAGTTTTTCTTGTGATACGGGCAGTACACACACCCGTTAATGCAATAGTTGGACAGATACAGCGGTGCAAACATTACTATTCTTTTGCCGTATATCTTTTCCTTTATTTGTTCTGCCAAAGCGAACATCTTGTTTAAATATTCCTCGTCATCGCACTCTAACAAAACTGCCGCTTCCTGATAAGTCAAGCCTTTATAGTCAGCAGCTTTATTAAGAATTTGTTCCAACAATTCATAATTATTTTTGTTTGCTCTGGCATATTCGATAGTTTTAAGAACTTCGCTGTCGCAGATAAACTCTTCAGCGATTGGTGATTTGCTGTTATACATATTATCCCTTCCGATACTTTAAAATTTTTGGCATTCCTAAAAAGTACGCCAATCAACGTTACAGCAAGGATTCCGACGCTCTGTAACAAAGGCGGGCGGCATCCTGCTTTTAATTAAAAAATCCATACCGTAAAATGCATGGATTAACAATATATATTTTGCAGATCTATGCCCAATACAATAAATTATCCGGTGCAACAAACACATAAGCCAATCTAAACAGCCGGTTCAGATAATGTGTTTTCCAAAAATAACAGCTTGTACGCATTTGCTGTACACAACCGAATTATAACACTTTTTTTCCCCGATTTCAACATAAATATAAAAAAAGCTGTGCAACACGGTATTAACACCTATGCTGCAACAGCTTTTTTTAAATCAATTATCAGTCAACCAATTCCAAAACGGCCATCGGTGCAGCGTCGCCCTGACGCACACCCATTTTCAAAACTCTCGTATATCCGCCGTTTCTTTCGGCGTATTTAGGAGCTATTTCAGAAAACAGTTTTGTAACAACGTCTTCTTTTGTGATATAAGCAAGTGCCGCACGACGGGACTGTAAAGTATTTTTTTTGCCTAAAGTTATCATTTTGTCTGCCATACATCTTGCTTCTTTAGCTCTGGTTACAGTGGTAACAATTCTTCCGTTTTCCAACAAGCTTGTAACAAGATTTCTGAGCATAGCTATTCTGTTATCAGTAGCTTTATTAAGTTTTCTTGTTCCCGGCATAATCTTTTACCTCCCTTTTGTCTTAACTATCTTCCTTTTTTAAGGAAAGATTTAAAGCGTATAATTTGTTTATAACTTCTTCAAGAGATTTTCTTCCCAAATTACGAACTTTCATCATATCTTCTTCGGTTCTGTTTATAAGATCCTCAACAGTATTGATGCCTGCACGTTTTAAGCAGTTATGTGAACGAACGGATAAATCCAGCTCTTCAATGGTCATATCAAGCACTTTTTCTTTCTTGTTCTCTTCTTTTTCAACCATGATTTCTGTGTTTTTAGCGTCATCAGAAAGGTCGATAAAGAGTTTCAAAAGATCGTTCATAACCTTTGCAGCAAGGCTTACAGCCTCATTCGGTTTGATAGTACCGTTTGTCCATATGTCGATTGTCAGTTTATCTCTGTCCGCTGTCTGACCAACTCTGAAATTCTCTACAACATAGTTCATCTTATAAACCGGTGTATAGATAGAGTCGATAGGCAACACGCCTATAACAGGCTGTATGTTAGCCTTGTTTTTATCAGCAGAAACATAACCGCGTCCTTTTGAAAGAGTTATTTCCATATACAGCTTTGCATCCTCGTTCAAGGTTGCAATGTGTAAATCCGGATTTAATATTTCAACTTCTTCATCAATTTTTATATCTGCCGCTGTTATTTCGCATGCACCCTGAGCATCTACATAAACAACCTTTTGTTCATCGGTGTGGAGTTTAACAGCAAGATTCTTTAAATTAAGTATTATCTCTGTTACATCCTCTTTAACACCCGGCACTGTAGAAAATTCATGCAATACACCGTCTATCTTTACACTGATAGCAGCCGCACCCGGCAAAGACGACAGCAATATCCTTCTGAGAGAATTACCCAATGTGATACCGTATCCACGTTCCAGCGGTTTTATCACAAATTGACCGTATTTCCCATCATCACTCAGTTTAGTACATTCTATAACGGGTTTTTCCATTTCTATCATTAACATAACCCTCCTCTTAAACAACTAACTTTTTTGTTAATAACATACCGAGGGCAATCCACCTCAATATAAAGCAGATTATAGTCATTACTTTGAATACAACTCGACAATTAGATGCTCCTCGATTGGAAGATCTATATCTTCTCTATCTGCCAACGCTATAACCTTTGCTTCAGCAGTAGCTTTATTGAGATCAAGCCACTTTGGTATAACTTTGCTTTCATTTGCATCTAAAATAGCTTTTATTTTTTCACTGCTACGGCTTTTTTCTTTGAATGTGATAACATCGCCCGGTTTAACAAGATATGACGGAATGTCAACCTTTTTACCGTTTAATGTAAAGTGACCGTGTCTTACAAGCTGTCTTGCTTCCGGTCTGCTCATTGCAAAGCCCAATCTGTAAATAACGTTATCGAGTCTGCTTTCAAGGATAGTCAAAAGGTTTTCACCTGTGATACCCTTCATTTTGTTAGCCATTTCAAAGTATTTCTCGAACTGACTTTCCAAAACACCATAATATCTTCTTGCCTTCTGCTTCTCTCTCAGCTGAAGACCGTACTCAGACAATTTCTTATTTGCCTGGCCGTGCTGACCAGGAGGGTTTCTTTTAACCGCACATTTATTGGTATAGCATCTGTCGCCTTTAAGATAAAGCTTTTCTTTTTCTCTGCGGCACAGACGACATACTGCACCTGTATATTTTGCCATAAGTCTCTTACACCTCCGTTAATTTTATCATCCAAACAAATGTTATTTGTGTGAGTGCATCACACACGTCTTCTTTTAGGTGGTCTGCAACCGTTATGCGGAATAGGAGTAACATCTTTGATCATGCTAACTTCCAAACCGGCTGCCTGCAAGGCTCTGATTGCAGCTTCACGTCCGGATCCCGGACCTTTTACATACACTTCAACAGTTTTAAGTCCATGTTCCATTGCTGCTTTAGCTGCTGTTTCAGCTGCTGTCTGTGCAGCAAACGGTGTGCTCTTTTTAGAGCCTCTGAAGCCCATGCCGCCTGCTGATGCCCATGAAAGAGCATTGCCTGCAACATCTGTGATTGTAACAATAGTATTGTTAAAGCTTGAGCGGATATGAACTGCTCCACGCTCTATATTTTTCTTATCGCGACGTCTTCTGGTAGTTTTCTTTGCTACTTTTGCCATTACTCATGTCCCTCCTTACTTTTTCTTGTTAGCTATAGTTCTAGCCGGACCTTTTCTTGTTCTGGCATTAGTTTTTGTTCTCTGACCGCGTACAGGAAGACCTCTTCTGTGTCTTACACCGCGATAGCAGCCTATTTCCATAAGTCTTTTAATATCTAATGCTGTCTGACGTCTAAGGTCACCTTCAACTTTATAATTCTGATCGATAATGTCTCTTAATTTTGCAACTTCATCTTCTGTTAAGTCTTTTACTCTTGTGTCAGGGTTGATGCCTGTTTCATCAAGAATTTTTTGAGAGCTTTTTAATCCGATACCAAATATATAAGTTAAACCAACTTCAACTCTTTTTTCTCTTGGTAAGTCAACACCAGCTATTCTTGCCATATTTCCTTTACACCTCCTGATTATACAGCGTTATACACGCTTGTTTACCCGTGCATTTTTCAGCACATTCTCTGAGTTTTTAAAAAAATCCGTTCAAGCCACCCGCCATTGTTGCAAAAATCAACTCAAGCCGGATGCAGCCGCACTTAAACAAATTATAAACAAATTATTATTTTGTAACTTAAACACCTTAAAAAACAAGCTTTAATCAGCCCTGTTTTTGTTTGTGTTTAGGGTTTTCGCAGATAACCATTATCCTGCCTTTTCTTTTTATTATTTTGCATTTTTCACAAATCGGTTTTACCGATGCTCTAACTTTCATGGTTTTTACCTCCTTAACCCCGATGCCGTTATGTCATCACACACGACATCTGTTAGATTTTGTTTAATTAATTATTTTGAACGCCATGTAATTCTTCCGCGTGTAAGGTCATACGGAGACAACTCAAGAGTAACCTTATCGCCCGGCAGAATCTTTATATAATTCATTCTGAGTTTGCCGGAAATGTGTGCGAGCACTTTGTGCCCATTTTCCAGCTCAACCTGAAACATAGCATTTGGCAAGGCTTCTACAACCGTACCTTCCAGTTCTAACACATCATCTTTTGCCATAGAACATCCTCCTCTTAACCAACCTTACACTGGGCTATAATTCGCAAGAGCCTTTCTGAGTTCGGCATTTGTAACCTTGCCCGCTGTAGCCAGTTTATTTTCTATAAAATCTGACTTGTAATTTGTAAGCTGTAAATGCTTCCATTTTTTCTTTTTAGGAGCATCTGTTTTACGCATATCGCCATCAGCAATATATGCAAATTCACTATCTTTGGCTAATACTATAAACTTTTGACCCTTGTCTCGTCCGGCTTTGGAAATGACAACATATCCAACATCCACACCTGTCGACACATCTAAAGCTGTATTCAACCTTATTCACCTCATTGTATCCATAATCTACAAAGTGATTATTTCACACTCATCCTTAGTTATGATTATAGTATTTTCATACTGTGCTGATAACATCCCGTCTTGTGTAACAATAGTCCAACCGTCATCCAACTGCCAAACTTGGTATGTTCCCTCGTTTATCATCGGTTCTACCGCCAGCGTCATACCGGCTTTTAGTTTAGGACCCTTGCCCGGCTTTCCGAAATTCGGCACATTAGGGTCTTCGTGCAGCTGTGCACCGACACCGTGTCCAACCAAATCTCTGACAACAGAGAAGCCGTTGCTCTCTGCATGTTGCTGTACTGCATTGGAAATATCACCGATATGATTACCTTCTCTTGCAAGGGCAACCCCCTTAAAAAAGCACTCCTCGGTAACCTTCATAAGCCGTTTGGCTTCGTCGGATATATTCCCTACAGCATATGTTCTTGCAGCATCGGCATGATACCCCTTAAAACACGCACCAACATCAACAGTTACAATATCACCGTCATGCAAAATACGCTTTTTACTCGGTATGCCATGCACAACTTCATCGTTTACCGATGCACAAATGCTTTTCGGAAATCCGCCGTAATTAAGAAAAGACGGTTTTGCATTATGCTTGATTATATAATCGTAGGCAATTTTGTCAAGGTCAGCCGTGGTGATGCCCGGTTTTACGAACACCTCCACAGCCTTAAACACTTCCGACAATATCTTGCCTGCCTGTCGCATATAATTCAGTTCTTCTTTTGATTTAATGGTTATCATATTTGCTCTCCATACCTCTATTATATATCTAAAGCTTCAAACACAGCTTTTGTGGTATCCTCAACATCATCGCGTCCTTCAACAACAGCAAGCTTGCCTTGCGAGGCATAGTACTGTATTATAGGCTCGGTCTGTTCATGATAAACCGCTATACGGTTTTTGATTGTTTCCACAGTGTCATCTTCTCTGCAAATCAATTCACCGCCGCACTTATCACAGATACCTTCCTTTGCAGGTTTATTATACATAATATGGTATGAGGCTCTGCAAACTTTACATTCACGCCTACCGGATAAACGGTTAAGAATCTCTTCATCCTTTACCTTGATACATAACACTTTGGTTATGTCTGTCATGCTGTCCAGCGTTTGTGCTTGTTCAATGGTTCTGGGGAACCCGTCCAGTATGAATCCTTTACTGCAGTCAGGCTTAGACAGCCTTTCTTTCACCATAGATATTACAAGACTGTCGGGAACCAATTTTCCCTCACTTATATATTTATGTGCCTCAACACCCAACTGAGTTTTTTCTTTAATTTCGTTTCTGATTATCGCACCGGTCGATATTGTCGGCACATCGAGATGTTTCGACAACCTTTCGGCCTGAGTTCCTTTTCCCGCACCCGGCGGGCCTAACAAAACCATTTTCATACCTAATACAAGCCACCTTTTATGTTAACACCATAATCCGTTTTTACTATTCCAAAAAT
The DNA here is from genome assembly GCA_905233855.1 of uncultured Clostridia bacterium. Classification (GTDB taxonomy): domain Bacteria; phylum Bacillota; class Clostridia; order UBA1381; family CAJOGA01; genus CAJOGA01. The sequence continues at coordinate 14,316 of CAJOGA010000018.1, read as the reverse complement.
CCTTTGTAATGACGCATCAGCATCTGTGATTCAATCTGTTTAACAGTTTCAAGTGCAACACCTTCTATAATAAGAAGTGATGTGCCGCCGATTGCTATGCCGCTTGACAAACCGAACACCGGCGATACAAGGATAGGCAACACAGCTATTATAGCAAGGAATACTGCACCTGCCAGAGTTACTCTGTTAAGAATTTTTGTAATAAAGTCGCTGGTTGGTTTTCCCGGTCTTATACCCGGAATAAAACCGCCGTTTCTCTTCAAATTGTTGCTCATTTCTATAGGATTGAATTGTATCGATGTATAGAAATAAGTAAAGAAGATTATCAGCAAGAAATAAAGCACAGCGTAGAACCAATGGCTCGGCGATAATACATTAAAGAATGCTGCCCAGAATCCCGTAGGATTTGCACCTGTGAACATTCTGTAAATCGTTGCAGGGAAAGCCATAATGCTTGACGCAAAGATTATAGGAATAACGCCTGCCATCGCAACCTTAATAGGTATATTGGAGCTTTGTCCGCCATACATCTTTCTTCCGACAACTCTTTTTGCATACTGTACGTTTATTCTTCTCTCAGCATTGTTGAACATTACAACAAATGCTATTGCTACAACCGCAATAACTGCAACTGCAAGCAACTGTAATGCTCCAACCATATTAAATCCGTCTGCAAAGTACTGTTTGAACATAGAACCTACAGCTGCAGGTATTCTTGATACGATACCGGCAAAAATGATAAGCGATATTCCGTTTCCGACACCGAATTCAGTTATCTTTTCACCCAACCACATAATAAATGCAGTACCCGCTGTAAAGCTCAAGGTTATGACAAAGAACTTCATCCAAGTCGCATTCGGCACAGCACCGCTGTTTTTCAGTGTTACATACAAGCCTGCTGCCTGAATGAACGCCAAACCGATACCGGTATATCTTGTGATTTGATTTATCTTTTTTCTGCCTTCTTCGCCTTCTTTTGCAAGTCTCTCTAACGCAGGGATTGCAACGGTTAAAAGGTTCATTATAATGGATGCGTTAATGTACGGTGTAATACCCATTGCAAATATAGTTGCGTTTGAGAACGCACCGCCTGTAAAAGCGTCCATCAAGGCGAACAGGTCTGCACCTGTACCACCGGTTACAAAAGACTTCATAGCTTCGCTATCCATAAACGGAACCGGTATATGAGAACCGAGTCTGAATATTATAAGTATGAATAAAGTAAATAATAATTTCTTTCTGAGTTCAGGGATTTTAAACGCATTTCTCAATGTAGTAAACACGTTATATCACCTCAACCTTCCCGCCTGCCTTACTGATTTTTTCAGCAGCAGAAGCAGTAACACGGCTTGCTTTAACTTCTAATTTCTTAGTAAGCTCGCCACGTCCCAAAATAACAACACCATCCAGGACTTTGCTGATTACGCCTGCCTCCTTCAGCAATTCCTTTGTTACAACTGTTCCGTCTTCAAAAATATTTAAATCTCCTACGTTCACTTCTACATATTGTTTAGCAAAAATATTAGTGAAACCTCTCTTAGGAAGACGTCTGTATATAGGCATCTGACCGCCTTCAAAACCCGGTCGAACTCCACCGCCCGAACGTGCATTTTGACCTTTATGGCCTCTGCCGGCAGTTTTTCCGTTACCGGTTCCTATGCCTCTGCCTTTTCTTTTAGCTTCAAATTTTGAGCCGGGTGTCGGTTGCAATTCGTAAAGTTTCATCTTGCTACACCTCCTTATTTATTATATCTCCTCAACGTTGACCAAATGGCACACTTTTCTGACCATTCCTCTTATCTGAGGTGTGTCATTATGTTCAACTACATCTCTTATCTTTTTAAGTCCGAGAGCTTTGACAGTTGCGATCTGATCCTGCTTTCTGCCTATAACGCTCTTGACCAAAGTTACTTTAAGCTTAGACATTTCGTTTCCTCCTAACCGAGTATTTCCTCAACGCTTTTGCCCCTAAGTTTAGCCACTTCTTCAGCACGCTTTAATTGGCTCAATCCGGCTAATGTAGCACTAACAACGTTGCGAGGATTGTTGGAACGGAGACACTTTGTTCTGATATCTCTTATTCCTGCAAGTTCCAGCACAGCTCTTGCTGCACCGCCCGCTATAACGCCGGTACCTTCTGATGCAGGTTTCAAAAGTACTCTGCCTGCACCGTATTCACCTATTATGCTGTGAGGGATACTTGTGCCAACCATTGGTACATCAATCATATTTTTCTTAGCATCTTCAATACCTTTTCTTATTGCTTCAGGTATTTCAGCAGCTTTACCTGTTCCGCAGCCAACGTGTCCGTTTTCATCGCCAACAACAACAAGTGCACTGAATCTGAAAGTTCTACCGCCCTTTACAACCTTTGCAACACGATTAAGGCTTACAACCTTTTCTTTTATATCAAGAGTGCTTGCATCTATTCTTTCTGCCATTGATTTCGTCTACCTCCTTCGCTTAGAAATCTAAGCCGCCCTCTCTTGCACCCTCGGCAAGAGCAGCAACTCTTCCGTGATAAATGTATCCGCCTCTGTCGAATACAACTTCTTTTATTCCCTTTTCCAATGCTTTTTGTGCAATCATATTACCAACTTTTTTTGCGGCTTCCGTATTGCCGCCATAGCTACCGTCAAACCCTTTATCTAAAGTTGATACGGCAACCAATGTAGTACCCGTTGTATCATCAATGATTTGGGCATATATATTCTTTAAGCTTCTGAAAACGTTCAGACGAGGTCTTTCCTGAGTACCGGATATGTTCTTACGTACCCTGGCATGACGCTTCAGTCTTGCAACGTTACTAACCGGTTTATTAATCATTTAGAACATCTCCTTTCTACTATTTCTTTTTGCCGCCTGCTTTACCTTCTTTGCGAACTATAAACTCTTCAGTATACTTAATACCCTTGCCCTTATACGGTTCAGGTAATCTGAATTCTCTGATGATAGCCGCTGTCTGACCAACAAGCTCCTTGTTGATACCGTTTACTATAATTTTGTTAGGAGCAGGTACATCTATTGTTATACCTTCAGGTTCCTGCATTTCAACCGGATGTGAATAACCAAGGTTAAGAGTTATCTTTTTGCCTTGTTTCTGAGCTCTGTAACCAACACCGTTGATGTCAAGTTCCTTTTTATATCCTTCGGTTACACCGACGATCATATTATTTATCAATGTTCTGGTTAAACCGTGTAATGATTTATGAATTTTTGTCTCTGACGGACGTGTTACAACTACTTCGCCGTTTTCAACTTTAACTATCATATCCTTGTGCAGAGCGCGGGTTAATGTGCCTTTAGGACCTTTAACACTGATTGTGTTCTGATCGTCAACCTTAACTTCAACTCCTGCAGGGATTGCAACAGGTAATTTACCGATTCTTGACATTGTTCTTTACACCTCCTTGCTTTTATTACCAAACGAATGCCATAACTTCGCCGCCTATATTGGCTTTTCTTGCATTCTTGTCTGTCATAATTCCTTTAGATGTTGAAACTATAGCAATACCAAGACCTTTCAAAACCTTAGGCAGTTCATCAACACCGGCATATATTCTTAGTCCGGGTTTAGACACTCTCTTTAAACCGCTTATTACTTTTTCTTTGTTTGCACCGTATTTCAATGTAATCTTTATTACGCCCTGATTGTTGTTTTCCAAAACTTTGAAGTCCTTTATATAACCCTCGTCGAGCAATATCTGAGCGATTGCCTTTTTAACGTTAGATGCAGGAACATCAACAGTTGCATGTTTCGCAGCATTAGCGTTTCTTATACGAGTAAGCATATCTGCGATAGGATCGGTTATTTGCATATATTTTACCTCCTTCCAAACTACATCCTAAATATTTTACCTTTTACCAACTTGCTTTTTTAACACCCGGAATTTGTCCTTTGTAAGCCAATTCTCTGAAACAAATACGGCATATTCCGAATTTTCTCAAATAAGCATGCGGTCTGCCGCATATTTTACATCTGTTATAAGCGCGGGTGGAATACTTAGGTGTTCTTTGCTGCTTTAAAACCATTGATTTCTTAGCCATGTATCTTTACCCTCCTTATTAACCACGAGCGAACGGAGCACCCATAAGAGTTAACAATTCCTTCGCTTCCTCATCTGTTTTTGAAGTGGTTACAAATATAATGTCCATACCTCTTATCTTGTCTATTTTATCATAGTCAATTTCAGGGAATATAAGCTGTTCTTTGATACCCATGCTGTAGTTGCCTCTGCCATCGAAAGAGTTTGCATTTATACCTCTGAAGTCACGTACACGCGGAAGTGCTATATTGAACAGTTTGTCAACAAATTCATACATTTTATCACTTCTCAATGTAACCTTACAACCTATATTTGATCCTTCTCTTAATTTAAAATTCGCAACCGACTTTTTAGCCTGTGTGATGATTGGTTTCTGACCTGTGATCATTGCCAAATCACCTGCGGCACTTTCCAAAGCCTTAGGGTTATCACGAGCTTCACCAACACCGATGTTTATTACAACTTTTTCAAGCTTTGGTATTTGCATCGGGCTTTTGTATTCGAACTTTTTCATAAGAGCAGGAGCAATCTCGCTTGTATATTTATCTTTTAATCTAGCCATTTACAATCTTTACCTCCTCTCGAATTGCAATTAATCGTTAACTTCGTTACACTTTTTGCAATACTTAACTTTTTCACCGTTTTCCAAAACTTTAACGCCAGTTCTGGAAGGCTTTCCGCACTTAGGGCAAACCTTCATAACCTTCGATGCCCAGATAGGAGTTTCTATACTGATTATTCCGCCCTCTTCACCGACACGTCTTGGTTTCTTATGTTTTTTTGCAACATTCACACCTTCTACCACAACTTTACGTTCGTCAGGTATTGTGGCTAAAATCTTGCCTTTTTTGCCCCTGTCTTTGCCTGATAATACCATAACGGTATCACCGTTTTTAACGTGTAATTTATTTTTCATCCTATTGCCTCCTCCTTACAGTACTTCCGGAGCCAATGACAAAATCTTCATATATTCTTTGTCTCTGAGTTCTCTTGCCACAGGGCCGAATATACGAGTACCTCTTGGATTTTTGTCATCTCTTATAATAACCGCTGCATTTTCATCAAATTTGATGTAAGTACCGTCAGCACGTCTAACGCCTTTTACCGATCTTACAATTACAGCTTTAACAACTTCGCCTTTTTTTACAACACCGCCCGGGGTTGCTTTTTTAACGCTGGCAATTATTACATCTCCGATGTTGCCGCAACGTCTTTTTGAACCGCCCATAACTCTGATGCACATAATTTCTTTTGCACCTGTATTATCTGCAACTTTTAAAAGAGTTTGTTGTTGAATCACGACTGGTTCCTCCCTTCTTTGTTTGCCTACACAGCCATTACTGTGCTCTTTCTATTATTTCTACAAGTCTAAATCTCTTGTCTTTAGACAAAGGTCTTGTTTCCATAACCTTAACTTTATCACCTATATTGCATGAATTATTTTCATCATGAGCTTTCAGCTTATAGGTTCTTTTAATTATTTTCCCATATAAAGGGTGCTTAACGTTATATTTTATAGCAACAACAATAGTTTTATCCATTTTATTGCTTACAACTTCGCCTATTCTAACCTTACGGGCGTTTCTTACTTCTGCCATTTGGCATATGCCTCCTTTCGCAAAACTGAAAAACCGGCTTCATTTCCGATTTATTATATAGCATCCTGCAATTCTTTTTCACGAATGATGGTTTTAATACGGGCTATGTCTTTTTTCACTTCAGCAATTCTCATAGGGTTTTCCAACTGGTTAACAGTATGCTGAAATCTTAAATTGAATAATTCCTGTTTGCTTTTTAAAAGTTCCTGACCCAATTCAGCAACAGTCATTTCTTTAAGTTCACTAACCTTCATTCTTATTCACCATCCTCTTCTTCGCGTGCTACGAATTTACATTTGATAGGCAATTTGTGCATTGCCAAACGAAGAGCTTCGCGAGCTGTCTCCTCAGGCACACCTGCTATTTCAAACATTACGCGGCCCGGCTTAACAACTGCTACCCAGTATTCCGGAGAACCTTTACCACTACCCATACGGGTTTCAGCAGGCTTTTGTGTTACCGGTTTATCAGGGAATATTTTGATCCAAACCTGTCCGCCTCTTTTGATATATCTGGTCATTGCAATACGGGCAGCTTCTATCTGATTTGAAGTTATCCATGCAGGTTCAAGAGCCTGAAGACCGTACTGGCCGTGAGAAACTTTGTTTCCTCTCATTGCTTTACCCTTCATGGTACCACGCATTTGTTTTCTGTATTTAACTCTTTTAGGTAGTAACATTATTGTTTGCCTCCTTCTGAAGTTACTGCTTTTTTGGTTTCAGGAAGCACTTCACCTTTGTATATCCATACCTTAACACCTATTTTGCCATACGTTGTATCGGCTTCATAGAAACCGTAATCAATGTCTGCTCTCAAGGTTTGCAGAGGTATAGTTCCTTCATGATAATGTTCACATCTTGCAATTTCAGCACCGCCAAGACGGCCGGAAACAGATGTCTTTATACCTTTTGCACCCATACGCATTGTTCTTGTCATGCACTGTTTCATTGCACGTCTGAAGGATATACGTCTTTCAAGCTGTGCTGCAATGTTTTCGGCAACAAGCTGTGCACAAAGGTCTATCTGTTTGATTTCAACGATGTTTAAAGCTACGTCTTTGCCTGTCATGTCCTGCAAAGTCTTTTTAAGCTTATCAATTTCCGCACCGGCTCTTCCTATTATGATACCAGGCTTTGCAGCATGGATATTAATAGTGATTTTGCCTTTTTTTCTTGAAATTTCAAATTTTGCAACGCCTGCTGCAAACAATTTCTTTTTAAGGAACTTTCTGAGTTTATAGTCTTCTACTAAAGTGTCTCCGAATTCTTTTTTATCAGCAAACCATTTAGAGTCCCAATCTTTTATTATACCCACTCTTATACCGTGTGGATTAACTTTTTGTCCCATAATTAACCAACTAACCTCCTTCTTCGATTATTCTTTTTCTTTCAACACCAATGTGATGTGACTGGTTCTTTTCATTATTCTAAACGCTCTGCCCTGTGCTCTCGGTCTTATTCTTTTAAGGGTAGGACCCTGATTAGCATAAGCAGTTGCTACATACAGTTTTGATACATCCATTGCGTGATTGTTTTGTGCATTGGCGATAGCGGAATTAAGAAGTTTTTCCAAAATTTCGCTTGCTGCTTTTGGTGTATTCTTTATAATACCCATTGCTTCGCCAACAGGTTTGTTTCTTATTAAATCAAGTACAATTTTAACTTTTCTGGACGATATGCGAGCATATCTTAAAGTTGCAGTTGACTGCATGACTTCTCCTCCTTTCGATTGTTGCTTAGGATAGCGTTTGTCCTTATATATTTATATAGGAAAGTTTATAGTTTAAAAAATTACTTTTTGGTTGTTTTGCTTCCCGCATGACCTCTGTAAGTTCTTGTAGGAGCAAACTCACCAAATTTATGACCCACCATATCTTCACTAACGAATACAGGAACATGCTTTCTTCCATCATGAACAGCTATTGTGTGTCCAACCATTTCAGGGAAAATGGTAGAGCTTCTGGACCATGTTTTTATAACTCTTTTTTCACCGGCTTCGTTCATAGCATTAATCTTTTTCATAAGGCTCTCTGCAACGAAAGGGCCTTTTTTAACAGATCTTCCCATTTAGTATCCTCCTTCCGAAACAAAATAACGTGATACTATTTATCTTTATAGAGATAAATCTTTTCAAATCCCATATATTATAATAGGAAATGATTTTTTTATTTTGCGTTTCTTCTCTTAACAATAAACTTGTCAGACTTATTCTTAGTCTTTCTTGTTTTAAGACCAAGAGCAGGCTTGCCCCAAGGTGTTACCGGTGCAGGACGGCCTATAGGAGACTTACCTTCACCACCGCCGTGAGGGTGATCGCAAGGGTTCATTACAACACCACGAACGGTTGGTCTCCAACCCATATGACGTTTTCTGCCCGCTTTACCGATAGAGATATTTTCGTAATCGATATTTCCAACCTGACCGATTGTTGCACGGCAGTTTGTTCTTATCATTCTTACTTCGCCCGACGGAAGTCTGACCTGAGCGTAGTCGCCTTCTTTAGCCATAAGCTGTGCACTGTTACCTGCCGAACGAACCAACTGTCCGCCTCTGCCCGGCCACAATTCTATGTTATGGATAAGAGTACCGACCGGTATATCACGAATCATCATAGCATTGCCCGGCTTAATATCAACGCCTTCGCCGGATACTACAACATCGCCGTCTGTGAGGCCGTACGGAGCGATGATGTATCTCTTCTCACCGTCTTCATACTGCAACAATGCGATGTTTGCACTTCTGTTCGGATCGTATTCGATACCGATAACAGTAGCATTCATGCCGTCTTTATCTCTTTTAAAATCTATAACTCTGTATTTTTGTCTGTTGCCGCCGCCTCTGTGACGTACGGTTATTCTACCATATGAATTTCTGCCTGCGTGTTTTTTCAACGGTTCCAATAAGGAACGTTCCGGTTCTGACTTTGTTACTTCATCAAACGCGGAAACCGTCATAAATCTTCTTGCAGGCGAAGTAGGATTATACTTTTTAATAGCCATATCCTTTTTCACTCCTTACTTAAATCTTTTGCGTATTCCGTTATGCTACGGTAACCGCTATATCATGCTTTCAAAAAATTCTATTGTTTTACTGTCTTGCGTAAGTTTAACAATCGCTTTCTTCCAGCTCGCTCTTCTTCCGGAATTAGCACCCATTCTCTTAACCTTACCCATAACACGTATTGTTGTTACTTTTTCCACTTCAACGTCAAAAATCTGTTCAACAGCTTTTTTGATGTCTATTTTAGTAGCTGAGTTAGGCACTGCGAAAGTGTATTTCTTTTCAGCGGTCAACGCCATGCTTCGCTCGGTTATAATTGGTTTTCTTATAATATCTTGTGCTAGCATTATGCGTACACCTCCTCAATCTTTGTTACAGCATCTTTAGAAAGTATAAGCTTATCATGAGCAAGAATCTGATAGGAGTTCATTGTGCCGACGCTTGCAACATCAACACCCTCTATATTTCTTGCAGATTTATAAACATTAACATCGTTTTGAGCTGTTACTATTAATGCTTTTGTGTCTATGTCAAGCTTTTTGAGCAAGTTTGCCATAGTACTTGTTTTGATTTCGTCCATTTTAAGATCTTCTATAACAAAAATCTCATAGCCTTCATATTTAGCACTTAATGCAGATTTCAATGCGATTCTTTTAACTTTCTTATTCACACTGTATCTGTAATCTCTCGGCTTAGGTCCTAAAGCAACACCGCCGCCTTTCCATTGTGGGCTGCGTATGCTACCCTGTCTGGCACGGCCTGTACCTTTTTGTCTCCAAGGCTTTTTGCCGCCGCCGCTGACTTCCGATCTGGTTTTTGTGCTTTGTGTACCCTGTCTCTGATTAGCAAGGTAGTTCACAATCACTTGATGCAATACGGATTTGTTTACTTCCGCAGCAAAAATTGCATCGGAAACTTCCATACTGCCTGTTTTTTCACCGTTCATATTATATAAAGCAACTGTAGCCATGACATATCCTCCTTTCTACAATTATCCGTTATGCCTTAACAGCGTTTCTTATAATTACTAATCCGCCCTTGTTGCCCGGTACGGCACCTCTGATAAGAATTATATTCTTTTCAGCGTCTACCTTAACAACATCAAGGTTTTGTATTGTAACGGTATTCACACCCATATGTCCAGGCAACTTTTTGCCTTTCATAACTCTTCCCGGATACGAACATGCACCCAAAGAACCCGGACGTCTGTGATAACCGGAACCGTGGGTTTCAGGTCCGCGGTGAGTACCGTATTTTTTGATTGTACTTGCAAATCCTTTACCTTTGCTTGTGCCGGTAACATCGATTTTATCGCCTTGAGCGAACACGTCTGCTTTGATTTCGTCGCCAACGTTATAAGCACTGCAATCGTTTAATCTGAATTCTCTTAAGTATTTTTTCAAAGCTGTGTTAGCCTTGTCAAAATGACCTTTCTCCGGTTTTGAAATGTGTTTTTCCTTGATATCTTCAAAACCAACCTGAACAGCGTCATAACCATCGGTTTCAACTGTTTTCTTTTGCACAACAACACAAGGACCTGCTTCAACAACAGTTACAGGAACAACTTTTCCGTCTTCCATGAAAATTTGTGTCATTCCGATTTTTTTGCCTAAAATAGCCTTTTCCATTACCTTTCTACCTCCTAATTTAACGGTTATTGGTTTACGGTGTTTCCGCAAACATGACCTGCATCATAATCCTTAGCATTGGGTATTGAAGGATTACTGCCGAACCTGCTTTGGCAAGTTCACCGGTTAACGCACTACTGAAGTTTTATATCTACGTCAACACCTGCAGGTAGGTCAAGCTTCATCAAAGATTCCACGGTTTTTGCACCCGGAACAAGAATGTCGATAAGTCTCTTATGAGTTCTCATCTCGAACTGTTCTCTGGAATCCTTATACTTGTGAACCGCACGCAAAATTGTTACAACTTCTTTTTTTGTCGGGAGCGGAATAGGACCTGATACCTTAGCACCGGTTCTCTTTGCCGTTTCGACAATTCTTTCAGCTGACTGATCCAACAATGCGTGGTCATAAGCCTTTAGCCTGATTCTTATTTTTTGATCTGCTGCCATACTTTTACCTCCTTATTTTTTTTGCATTGTGACCGCACCCGTCCAACAATGACGAATTGACCGGATGCGATGAGCACGACAGCTCGTAATTGTATATTATGAGTGTCAAGCTTTAAACCGTTGTGTTTATCGGCTTTTAAGGTGTGCACAGTGCCGTACATTCTCACCTGCTCATAATAAAACCCGGCAATGCCGTTTAGGGGCACTCCGGGTGCACTGCTTGCATATTTACAACACCGTTTACGGGTGTTGAACGCATATCCGCACTGCCCGTGTTTGCAACTCTTAACCACAGACCGTACAGGACAATATACTGCGTTATTAAGCTTAAAACAAGCTTATTCACTATGCAGCGTGACTGTCGCCCGGTTTCATGAATCGGACATTCTCCACGGAAAAACCAGACTTTTAAGTCTGCAACCTCCCGTTTCATCGTATGTCATGTCACAACTACTATATAATACAGTATTTTAGCAACTTTTGCAAGCTTTTTATTAAATTTTTCCTTTAAAATACAATAAAATTTTTAACGAAATTTTTATATAATTTTTGTATAATTTGCACAATTTTTTCTTGCGTCGAAAACGCTTCTTATCTTTCGGAATCGGAACTTGTCGCAACGTAATCCTTTATTTGAAAATAGATATATTCGCTTATCTCCTCCAGCTCGGCAAGCTGTTCAACATATTTGAAATCACCGCGGGTTTCACGCCTTTTTATTATTGCGTCCGCAATGGCGTCATTTATATGCGGAAGCGTTGTAAGCTCGTATTTATCCGCTGTGTTGATGTTCACTTTGTACACATGCGACGGCTCTGCGGTGCTTTCGTCAACGGCAGGCGAATCGTCACGGAAAGCCCAATCGCTCACTGATATGTCGTTGTTTGTAACAAAGAATCCCAAGCACACCGTAACTATGACCACAACGCTCAAAAGTACAATAAGCTTTTTATCTGTCATTAACGGCTCACCTTTATACCGGTTAATTTACCCGCATATTCCAGGGCGTCGTCTATGTTAGGCAAAAAGTTTTCCTCACCAACGTTATCGTAAAAGCCGGATTTTTTCATAACCGACATGGGTTGTTCGTTCACGTGTGAGAATATCACCGTTATACCTTTGTTCTTAAAGTGCTCACACATATCCTCCAACGAATACAACGCCGATATATCCAACGCAGGAATGTTTCTCATACGGAATATTACAGCTTTTACATCGGGACGAATAGGTATTTCGGAAACTATATCCGATGTTGCAAAAAACATAGGCCCGTTGATTTCATAAACCTGCGTATTCAAAGGTATGTTTTTCAATCTGCCCATATCGTCCGATATTGTATCGGTCTCGGTCCAGCGTCTTATGTTTGTAACGTCTGTCATACGTTTCATAAACAAAATCAACGCCGCAAGAAGACCTATCTCAATGGCAACAACAAGGTCAAACACTACCGTCAGCACAAATGTGATGATCAGAACCGCGATGTCGCTTTTAGGTGCGGTTTTGCATATCTTAACAAATTTACGCCATTCACACATATTGTATGCCACCATGATAAGAATGGCTGCAATAACAGGCATAGGTATCCATGCCGCATAAGGCATCAGAACAACGAGTATAAGCAACAACACAACAGCATGCACAATTCCCGAAACAGGCGTTCTGCCGCCGTTTTTAACATTAGCCGCCGTTCTTGCTATAGCGCCGGTTGCCGGTATGCCGCCGAACAGACCGGAAAATATGTTGCCGGCACCCTGTGCAATAAGCTCCGTGTTGGAATTATGCTTGTCGTTTATCATGCCGTCGGACACGACGCAAGACAGCAGCGACTCTATCGCCGCAAGAACAGCTATGGTGAAAGCACTGGGAACAAGCTGTCTCACAGCCGCAAAGCTGAACGCAGGAAGTGCAAATTTCGGAGGCGTGTTTGTTATGGTGTACAGATCCCCGATGGTGTTTACATTTATGTCAAACAGCTTTACAACAGCCGCACCCAATATGACAACCACAAGCGAGCCGGGTATCTTCTTGCTTATTTTAGGCCACAATGCAAGTATCACAAGCGACAGCACGCCCACCAGCAGGCTTTGCCAGTTCAACGTACCGAAAGATGACACCACAGCGGACAGTTTTTCCGTTGTTTCAACCGCAACAGTACCTTCTGCAAATGTGAGTCCGAAGAAATCCTTAAGCTGACCTATGACAATGGTAACCGCAATACCGGATGTGAATCCGGTTGTTATGGTTGCCGGTATATACTTTATAAGTGCACCGAAACGGCATATCCCCATAAGAATGAGAATAATTCCCGCCATGACAGTAGCAATTGCAAGACCGCTTATGTCATACTGTGCCACTATACCTGCCACAATGGTTGCAAAAGCCGCCGTAGGGCCTGATATATTAACCTTACTGCCGCCCAACAACGCAATCACGAATCCTGCCACAATCGCCGTGTACAAACCGCGTTCCGGCGACACGCCCGACGCAATGGCAAGTGCGATCGAAAGCGGCAGTGCGATAATTGCAACTATAATTCCGGCTACAACATCATTTGCAAACCGTTTTGCATTATAATCCTTTAATTCCGTAAAAAGCTTCGGCTGAAATATTTTCATGTCTGTTAATTTTTCCCCCATTATCCACAAATATTACCATTTATCGTCTTCGCGATTACCTGTCAGCACAGCTTTCAGTGAAGCTATTGCAACTTCCAGCTGACTGTCGTCCGGTTCTCTGGTGGTCAGCTTTTGCATCCAAAGGCCCGGTTTTGTCAAAACAGCCACACATTTTGATTTACTTCTGCCGGCAAACTTTATCACTTCGTATGCCAAGCCTGCAACAACAGGCAAAAGCAAAAGTCTCATTCCCAAGCTTGCAAATATATTGGCAAACCGCGGTATCAGTGAAAACAATATAATGCTTATAATCATAACAAACAGTAAAAAGCTTGTTCCGCATCTCGGATGCAAGCGGGTGAACTTTCTGGCGTTTTCAACGGTCAGCTCCTCGCCCGCCTCATAACAGAATATCGACTTATGCTCCGCACCGTGATATTCAAACACGCGCTGAATATCCTTCATACGCGACACAAGCACAATGTATATCAAAAATATGGATATACGCACAATACCTTCTATCAGGCTCATCAAAAAATTATTTCCCGAAATTGCCTCCCCGGCGTTGCCCGGCGCAAGAGTTTTTATAAGCCATGATACACCCTCAACGATAACCTTCGGCAACAGCATAAAAACACCGATGCTGAAAATCAGCGAAACAAAAACAGAAAAATATATTATAACATCTTTCATCTTGTCGCCGAGCTTTTCAGTCAGATATTTTTCAAATTTTGACGGCTGTGTCTCCTCTTCCTCCAAATCAAAAAACTCTGCCGAATACATCAAAGCTTTGACTCCGGTTACAAGGCTGTCAAAAAAGGAGATGCATCCACGCAATATTGGTGCTTTCAGCCACTTATGTTTTTTAAATGCCGAATTTACTTCCTTAACGTCCAACGCTATCTCGCCGTCCGGCTTGCGGACCGCAATAGCAATCTTTTCAGGACCTCTCATCATGACGCCTTCTATAACGGCCTGACC
>CAJOGA010000017.1 GCA_905233855.1 uncultured Clostridia bacterium | reverse complement strand
AGCGTATTGTTTAAATCGGTATATTTTTCCGATTCGTCAATAAATGCACCTTTGAAAAATCCATATTGCATAGGCGACCACGCCTGTATAGTGATTTTCTTGAGTCTGCAATATTCCAAAACACTTCCGTCTCGGTCTATGCCGTTATCCACCTTCATGTTAACATTAAAACCGTTGTCTATCATTCCGGTATGAGTAACGCTGAACTGTAATTGATCAGCAATAATAGGAACATTCAGCCCCGATTGCAACAGCTCCATTTGCATCATGTTCTGATTGCTTACGCCGAAGTTTTTAACCTTACCGTCTTTAAACAGTTTGTCAAACGCTTTTCCCACTTCTTCCGGAACAAACAAAGTGTCGGGTCTGTGCAGAAGAAGAACGTCAACATAATCTGTTTTTAACCTTTTGAGACTCTTTTCAACCGATGTTACAATGTGGTCATATGTAAAATTGAACGTGCCGTTTACAATGCCGCATTTAGTTTGAATGTATATTTTGTCTCTGAAGCCCTTATTGTTTTCCAAAATATTACCGAATATGCTCTCACATTCTCCGCCACCGTAAATATCGGCGTGGTCAAAAAAGTTTATTCCCATATCAAATGAGTTTAACACCAATTTTTCCGCATCCGACTGGGACAATGCCTTTATACGCATACACCCCAAAGCAATTTCCGATGCTTGAATATCTGATTTCCCAATTTGAATTTTTTTCATCTTTGAACAAATCCTTTCTGCGAAAATTATTGATATCATTATAGCAAAGTTTTTTAAGCATTACAATTATTTTATTAAATAAAATCGAACCTCGCTGATTTAACATTCGCGTTTGACAAAAAATAATGCAATGTGTTAGAATTACTGTATATTACGGTTGATGCAAACCGTTTCAAAAAAACTTACAATATACATAACTTCCAAGGAGCGGTTTTAATGCTTTACAGAAAAGACAAATACGGCAATGAAATATCACAACTCGGATACGGATGTATGCGGTTTACAAAAAAAGGTTCGGGAATAGACTACGCAAAAGCCGAAAAAGAGGTTGTTTATGCCATTAATAACGGCGTTAATTATTTTGATACTGCATATATCTACCCCGGCAGTGAGGAGTGTTTGGGCAAAATTCTTGCATCAAACGGATTGCGTGAAAAGGTGTATATCGCAACTAAGCTTCCTCAGTATCTGGCAAGAAATATAGAGTTTGCCGATAAAGTCTTTAACGAAGAATTGCAACGTTTAAAGACCGATTATATAGACTACTATTTAATGCATATGTTCACCGATATTTCCGAATGGGAAAAGCTTGACGCTATGGGAATAAAAGAATGGATTAAGAAACACAAAGACTCGGGAAGCATAAAAAACATAGGTTTTTCTTACCACGGCGATACTGATATGTTTTTAAAAATACTTGATGTATACGATTGGGATTTCTGTCAGATTCAATACAATTACCTTGATGAACACAGTCAGGCAGGAAAAACCGGATTACAAGCCGCCGCAAAAAAGGGTATTCCGGTTATAATAATGGAACCGCTTCGCGGCGGAAGGCTTGTAAATATTCCGTCCGATGCAAAAAAAGTAATGGAGAACAGCCGACGCGGCTACTCCCCTGCTCAGTGGAGCTTTCGCTGGTTATGGAATCAACCCGAGGTTACCTGTGTGTTGTCCGGTATGAACTCGTTGGAAATGGTGGAAGAAAATATCAAAGCGGCGTCCGAGGCATCTGTCGGTGATTTTGAGCAAGCTGATTTTGACGTTATTGAATCTGTTAAGAGTATTATCCGTCAAAAAGAAAAAGTAGGCTGCACGGGATGTCAATATTGCATGCCGTGTCCAAAAGGGGTTAATATCCCAAGTAATTTTTACTATTACAATTTAATGTATATGGAGGGCAAAAGAGCCCGTTATGAATTTGCCCAAAACATGGGGATACGCAAAAATCCCGGCTATGCAACTCAATGTATAGGATGCGGAAAATGCGAACAGCACTGTCCTCAGCACATTAATATACGCGAACAGCTTAAAGCAGCCGACCGTGCTTTGCGTCCGCCTTTATACAGAATGGCAACTGCGGTTTTAAGTAAATTTATGTTAAAATAATCTGAATTTGTACAGACACCAAATGCTATCAACTTGCATATAATGAGTATTATTTTGCAAAGTTTGCGGAGGTGTCTGTTTTGTTTTATCAAGTAATAGGAAATCTGATAGGAGATATACTGTATATCGCAGGATATATAGCAAATAACAACTCCTTTCCCGAACCGCTTGATACAGATGAAGAAAATAAATATATACAAATGTATCAAAGCGGTGATGAAAACGCAAAAAACGTACTTATAGAGCATAATTTACGTTTGGTTGTACATATTGCAAAAAAGTATTCGCAAGACAAAGAAATTGATGAATTAATATCTATCGGCACCATAGGTCTTATAAAGGCAATAACCACGTTTAAACCCGACAAGAATATACGTCTCGGAACGTATGCCGCAAGATGTATAGAAAACGAACTGCTTATGTATTTCAGAGCGGGCAAAAAGATAAGCAACGAGGTGTTTTTAGACGAACCCATAGGTTCAGACAAAGAAGGCAACACCATGACATTTTTAGACATATTAAGCTGTTCCGACAATGAGATAACCGATGGTGTTATATTAAAGTCCGAAATAAAACAGCTATACGAAATCATGAACCGCGTTCTGAAAGACAACGAATTAAAAATTATACAATGGCGGTATGGATTAAACAACGAAACGCCAAAATCACAAAAAGAGATTGCAGGTTTATTGGGAATCTCACGTTCATATGTATCAAGAATAGAAAAAAAGGCAATAGAAAAAATTGCCTCTGAAATTGAAAAATAAAAAGCGAGGGACTATAGCCTACCGATTAAAAACCGTTTTGCTACAGTCCCTTCAACTTTTACGAATTTTTTGTCTTTTGCTTTTTTATGACTTTTAATCTGGTAAATTCTTCGCGTTCCTTCTCTTCAAGTACATTTTGTATTAAAGTTACCAATGCTTCATAACGTGGTATTGTAACATTTTTTAACGCATTGGCACGCTTTTGTGTCTTTTTTATATTCATAGCAAGCCTGTATACGGAATTTTCTATTTCTGCAAGACGTATTGTAAGCTCTTTAACATGTCCGAACTGCATATATGCCTCATCAAATGAACTGGAAGTTGATGTTAATCCGTATTGTGCTTTATCACAGTCATTTTCTTTCACAGCTACCGAAGGTATTTCAACCCCCATTACACTATGAGCACGGATATTTATGCTATCGTCTATAGGGATGGAATGTGCAACTTCGTCTACATTTACTATGCCCATGAAGATATTTGCTTTTTCAAGAGCTTTATACGCGTTGGCAAATGTTGTTTCAATACTGTTTTGCACGGTTTTTGCCTGTTCAATAAGCAACATCATTTCGCGGACAAGTATATTTCTCTTCTTATCCAACAATTCATATCCCTGTTTAGACAGTGCCAAAGTGTTTTTTGCCAATATCAAGTTACCCTTGGTAGGAAACAAGGTTGTATCCATTAAATATCGCTCCCATCAGCATCTTCGTCTGCAACATAATACTTATCCAAAAGAGCGTCCTCCACTCTGTCAAGCTCTGTTCGTGGAAGAATAGACAAAAGTTTCCACCCCAGATCCAACGTCGCAGAGATGCTTCTGTTTTCATCCTTTCCCTGGCGAATAAACTGTTCTTCAAAGCTTTTGCCGAATTCCATATATTTTTTATCATTTTCACTTAATTCGTCCTCACCTATTACAGACGCCAACGCTCTTACCTCCGACACTTTTGCATAAGATGCAAACAGCTGATTTGCAAGCGACGGATGGTCTTCTCTTGTAAAGCCCTCGCCTATGCCGTCCTTCATCAAACGGGACAGCGACGGCAATATCGATACAGGCGGATATATAGACTTCAAGGTTAAATCTCTGTCTAAAACTATCTGTCCTTCGGTTATATAGCCGGTAAGATCAGGTATTGGGTGAGTGATATCGTCGTTAGGCATTGTGAGAATAGGTATCTGTGTAACAGAACCTGTTGAGCCCTCCACTATGCCGGCACGTTCAAAAAGCGATGCAAGGTCGCTGTATAAATATCCCGGAAAGCCCTTACGGCTTGGAATTTCGCCCTGTGATGACGATATTTCTCTTAACGCTTCCGCATACGCCGTCATATCGGTTAATATGACCAGAACATGCATATTATGTTCAAACGCCAGATATTCCGCAACAGTCAATGCACAACGCGGCGTTACAATTCTTTCAACTACAGGGTCGTTAGAAAGATTCAGAAACATTACCGATTTCTGCAACACTCCGCTTTCTTCAAACGCACGCTTAAAGTAAGCTGCAACATCGTTTTTTACACCCATTGCAGCAAATACTATTGCAAAATTGTCTTCACCGTTTTCCGAATCCTCCGCAATCTTTGCCTGACGTACGATTTGTACGGCAAGAGCATCATGCGGCATACCGTTTCCCGAGAATATAGGTAACTTCTGACCTCTTATAAGAGTTGAAATTGCATCTATAGACGATATTCCCGTTTGTATAAAGTTATTGGGATAATTTCTGCTTACCGGATTAATAGGCTTGCCGTTGACATCACGCATTTGTTCGGGATATATATCGCCCAAAGAATCTATAGGTTTTCCTATGCCGTTCATAACTCTGCCCAAAATTTCCTTTGACAAAGGAATCATAAGCGGCTTAGCCAAAAATTTTATTTTGGTATTTGTAAGAGATATTCCGCTTGTGCCCTCGAAAACCTGTATTACAGCGATATTATCGTGTATTTCGACAACTTTGCCGTGACGGAACGAACCGTCTTGGAGCTTTATATCAACAACTTCATCGTATGATACGTCTTCAACGCCTTCAATAACAACCAAGGGACCGTCAATATTTTTAAGTCCCATATATTCAACTGCCATCTATACTACACCCCTTTTTTGCAGCAGCGTGTTCATTTATTTGTTTTCTTCTGCAAGCTGTTTGCAGCATTGTATTATCTTATCTGTATATTGTTCAAATTTTTCCGGCTTGTCGTTTTCAATTTCATATTTTATTTTTATTACATCTTCAAATATACCGGTATTTTTCAACACATTCAGACTTATGCCCATGTCGATAATTTTTTGCGATTCTGTGTTTAAACAATCTATAATCTTCATCATATTAAACTGTTTGTCAAGCGGAACATATGTGTCTATAGCATTATACGCATTCTGCTGCAAAAATCCGAGGCGAATGCAGCGTGATATTTCAAGCACGAGTTTTTGTTCGTCAGGCAAAATATCCGAGCCTATAAGCTTTACAATATCCATCAGACTGCTTTCCTGTTGCAGCAAATTGAGCAGTTTTGCCCTTAAAGACATAAACTCCGGGTTGACATTTTCACTGTACCACGGCGAAAGATCGTCTATATATTCGGAATAACTGTTCAGCCAATGTATTGCAGGGTAGTGTCTTGAATATGCAAGACTCCTGTCCAATGCCCAGAAGCAACGCACAAAACGTTTTGTGTTTTGAGTAACAGGCTCGGAAAAATCGCCGCCCTGAGGCGATACCGCACCTATGATGGTTATTGAGCCTTCTGTGCTGTTTAAATTTTCAACGTATCCGGCTCTTTCATAAAACGCCGACAGTCTCGATGACAAATATGCAGGGAAACCTTCCTCGGCAGGCATTTCTTCCAAACGCCCCGAAATCTCACGAAGTGCTTCCGCCCAACGTGATGTGGAGTCAGCCATGATTGCAACGTGGTAACCCATGTCGCGATAATATTCAGCCAAAGTTATGCCTGTGTATATGCTTGCTTCACGTGCCGCAACAGGCATATTTGATGTATTTGCTATCAGTATGGTTCTGTCCATAAGAGGTTTTCCGGATTTAGGATCAACCAACTTTGAAAAATCGTTAAGAACCTGTGTCATTTCATTGCCGCGTTCGCCGCAACCGATGTAGACTATGATATCAGCATCAGACCATTTTGCCAGCTGATGCTGAGTCATTGTTTTTCCTGTGCCGAATCCTCCCGGAACTGCAGCCGTGCCGCCTTTTCCAACAGGTAAAAACGAGTCTATAACACGTTGTCCCGTGATGAGCGGACGCGATATAGGCATTCTTTCTTTATACGGTCTCGGCTCACGTATCGCCCAGTACTGCACCATAGTAAGATTTTTAACAGTGCCGTCATCTGTTTTTACTTTGGCGATAATATCGTTGACGGAGTATTGCCCGTCGGTGCAAACCCAATCAACAACGCCGCTGACACCGTTGGGAACCATGATTTTATGTGTTATAAGCGAAGTTTCCGGTACTGTGGCAATAATATCGCCCGCAGATACTTTATCGCCCTTTTTGACAGTTACGGTTGTCTGCCATTTTTTTTCGTTATCCACAACGTCAACGTCAAGTCCGGTATCAATAAACACACCCGAACTGTCGCGTACGGTTTTTAACGGTCGCTCTATACCGTCGAATATGTTTGACAACAATCCCGGTGCCAATTTCAACGAAAACGGCATTGATGACGACTCAACAGGTTCGCCCGGTTTGAGTCCGGTTGTGGATTCGTATACCTGTACAACAGCAATATCGTCTTTAATGGCAATAACTTCGCCCATAAGTTTTTTATGCCCCACTTTTACCATTTCAAGCATTTTTAAGTTGCTGTCACCTTTTATTTGAATTACAGGACCGTTTATTCCGTAAATTTTACCGCCCATTATAATTTTTCCTGCCTTTCCGAAAACGTATAGCTAATTTATGCTTAATCCGCTGAATTTGATAAAGTTATTCTTTTCATTTTCCAATCTTGCCGCAAAGCTTTCGTCTATAACTGTGTTTTTATCTTTATTGTAGCCTATTATTCCGCCTATAATATCTTCCTTTTCGATAACGGATACTAAAACATCTTTAACATTTTCTTTTAATATCGGCAAAAGATGCATATCCCGCTTGTTTATTTTTAATTCCTTGTTTCCGCTACCTAATGTTTCAGATACAGTTTTTGACAAATTTATCATAAAATCAGCATATTCTTTTGTGCTTGTGAAGGCATCAAGCTTTTTTTTCACTTCACAAAACACTTCGGCAGAAATAGTGTTTCTTTTCTGCATCAATGCAGTTTTTCCTTCAAGCTGTGCCGATAAAACGGCTTTATTAGTGTTCGACGAATATTGCGTTTTTGCATGTTGGATTTTGTCATACACCTTTTTTAACGTTTCATTTTCAGCTTTTTCGCATTTTTCTTTTTTTAAAGTCTCATCTTCTTTTTCCAGCTTATCACGCATTTTATATGCCTCTTCAAGCACGGAGCGTGTAAACTGTTGCAGTTTTTGTTCGATGTCTGCCATAACTACACTACCTTCAATAAAATTTTTACATTCTTAAACCTATCGCCTCTTTGACATGTCGGTTTATGGATTCGGCTATATCTCTGCTGCCGTGTCTGTCGGGGATTTCCACAATAAGGGGTATTGAACGGTTTAGTTTTATATCTCTTATACGGTCGTCAACCAGCTTTGAGAGCTTTTCCGTTATTAAAATAATACCCATGTCCTTATCGTTAAGTACATCGTCCAGTTTTTCAAGAATTTCATCTTTAGCGTGCACAACACATCCCGGCACTCCGGCAAGCCGCATGCCTTTTTGCGTATCCACATTATCGCTTATAAGATACATTTTCATAAAAAATCCAACCTTTAACGATATTTTTTAGCCTGCAAGAATTGTGAAAGATACAAGCAGTCCGTACAACGCAATACCTTCTGCCATGGCAACAAAGATAAGTGCTTTACCCATAATTTTTTCGTTTTCGCTTAATGCACCCAATGCCGCTGAAGCAGCCGCCGAAACAGCAATACCTGTACCAACTGTTGCAAGACCTGTGGCAAGTGCTGCGGAGAGATATTTCATACCGTCTGCGGCAGATGCAATATCAGCGCCCTCCGCCAATGCAATATTGCCGGAAAACAGTGCAACAACAGTTACAAGCATAACTGAGAAAAATCCTATAATATTACCGAAAAGACATTTTTTTCCGTGTTTTTTACCCGATACAAAATAAGCCGTGAAAGGAACTACAATACTCAATGCCAACAAAACAGAAATTAATTTTATCATGATATATACCTCCAAAAATTTTAATAATATTTTTATTTATTAATCATATTGTCCAAAGACTTAAACTCGATGCCGCCGCCTCTGTAAAAACGGTTGAACATTTCATAAAATTCAAGTCTTAATACCTGTATGCCCACTATAAGTCCTTCCAGACCTATAACCACTATATTGCCTATAACATACACCGCCGGATTTCCGTTTGACATATTGGCGAATATCGCCACAACGCCCATCATGCCGACGTGATTTAATGCAAATGCTCCGATACGTACAAACGATACAGTATTTGTTATATAACTAAGCATTATTTCAAACAGTTCAAAGAAGGATTCCAAATAGAACATAAACTCTTTCGGAAGCCAGTTTTTCTTCTTTTGAACAAGATTTTTAAGCGGCTCCTGCAAGAATATCATAAGCACCGGAACGCCTATTAAAATTGCAATTACAATGCCTGGTATTTTTTTGTTGCCGCTATAAAGCAGGCTGAACAATGCCACAAAAATTGCCGACACATAAAATACCATTCCGGCAATACCGTTCTGAGAAAAAACAGCCGATGCAGTCTCTTTGCTGCGTATTCCGTTTATAATATTTAAAATCATTGTAATTATAATTATAAACACGCCAAACCCGATGGAAGCGATAAGTACAAACATTATGTCATGCATAGGCTCTATTAAACGTATGTTTTCAAGCCATGTTTCATTACCGAACACGCTTCCGTATACTACGCCGAACAAAGCCGAAGTTATACCGATTCTGCCGACTATTGCCGCAATGTCCATCTTTTTGAACTTGTTCAGCAAAAATCCGCCTATAGATAACACTATGCCCTGTCCTACATCACCAAACATCATACCGAAAAACAGCATATATGTTATTGCAAGTATCGGAGTCGGGTCAATTTCGCCGTATGCCGGTAACCCGTACATTTTAACAAACATTTCAAACGGTCTGAAAAAGCGGTTGTTCTTCAACACGGTAGGCGGCTTGACATTAGGATTTTCCTCCGGTTCTTCAACAAGACACATTATTGTGTCATCGCTTTTGACACTTTCCATAAGCTTGGCACATTCATCCTCCGCAAGCCAACCAACCAAGTAGGTGGATGTTTGTGTGTGTGCCGCATTTTTTATGATAACGGAATACTTTTCTCTGTTTACTATTTTCCAGTAACATGACAATATACTGTCCTTATGAAGCAATATTTCGTTTTTTATGTCAGTTTCACATTCGGAAAGCTCTTGTTTCAACGTTTTCGTTTCTTGTTTTATGGCGTCATATGTCTCTTTCGGATTACCTGCTATTCTGTCGGTAAAGCGAATTCGTTCAAAACACAACGACGCAAACACAGAGTCTATCTTTTCAACAGATGTCGCAGGGGTAAAATAAAAGCCCCATACATACCCGTCAGATGTATTTGTCGATACGAAAATAGCATCCAAATCACTCAAATATGTTTCCAACGTTTTAAATGTGTTAACGGGTATTCTTCCGAATCTGAATTTTATAAACTCAAATTTGATAAGCTGATCCAGATTCACGTTTGTGTTTATCATAGGCTCCAGATTTTCAAGCACGAGAGAATTATCCGATATCCTTTGCGAAAGCGTTTCCTGTTTTTTCTTGAATGTGTCGATTTTTGAATTTATGTCTTTAACAGTTTGATCTATATCATTTATTTCAACTTTGACATAATCTGTTTTTGAATCTATATCCGCAGCAGACATAAAGTTTTTTATGATATCTTTCGCCGCTTGATAATTTTCTGTTTCCGAAAACGGCTCCAGATGCTTTATTTTATTCAAAACAAACAATGCATTTTCCAAATGAAAATCATAAGCGGTAATATATTGCTCTGCCACTTTGTCAAAATCGTTTGTGTTACAAACCAAATTGACAAGTTTCATCTTTTTTATAGCCACTGTATATCCTCCTTATTCAGAATTTTTGTAAAAAGTTTTTAAACTGTTATATGCTCGACTATAATGTCTTCATCAAAGCCGTAACGTATGCTTTCGGCTATTATGATAATATTTTTAAATTCCTGCTCTTTCAAAACAAAATACGCAAAAATTTCGGCAATTGTCCTTGCGTGCGATATATATATCCGTTTGCACAGCCTATATAAAAATTTATTTGCTTTTTCTTCTATGAAGCGATCGTCTTTGTTTTCAAAAACAACGGAATACGGTCCTTTTTCCAAATACCTGATTATATCGTCGGAAGAATCAAGTTCAACCATAGAGACAATATCGTCATGATTTATTTTGTTATACACAGGCACTATATAGCTGTATATTATTTCTTTCGGTATATTAAAATACTTTTTTGCACGGTATATCCACGATATATTGGTAAGATCCGCTTCTGTGCCTATAATCTGAGACAGAATTTTATACTCTGATTTTGGCAGATATTTTTTTGCGGCGGTATTAAGCGATGTTAAATAATATTTATCCAAAGACATTTCCGCATCAAAAAGGTTAAATGAGTTTGTGTCAAAATTATATTTGACAAGCAGTTTTGAATACTGAGAATTTTTTAACACACCTATCAGAGAGTCGACAGACTCTGCATTAACCAATGCCGATATATCAACAGACGAATGATTTTTAACAAAATCCGATACTTCTATCGGCTCAACATCGCTATCACGGTTATACAGTTTTCTGAACATACGCTTGATATACCATATTTCTTCACGCATGCACAAAAACCACAACAGTTTCCTTTTGTCGCCGTGCACGAATCTATACATTCTGTCATATTCCAAAAACATATACTCTCTCAGTATTATTTCCAGATCTTCGCGGTGTACTGTTCGCCCGTCAATACCCGACAAAATGTTTCCGTAACCCGTACTGTTTTTCAAATACGATATTATTTCGCTTATCGTCTTCTTTTTTGATATGTTTATATAGTCATCTTTTGTTAAATGATATGAATACATTGCTTTCAGCTTTGCACTGACAGCATAATAATCCCGATCCAAACGTAACACACCTCCGTTCGTCACGTTGTTTGCTGACGATAAATGTTATCCGATTACTCTTTCAAAAATATCATTAACCCATTTATCTTTATTTTCCGAATAAATTTTATTTATACTTTCAAGCTTTTGCTCATTCTCTTTGAGTATCTTTTCAACAGAAACACGCTCTAATTCCTTTTCGGTATCTTCTATTTTTTTTACTCTCTGTTCACATTTTTCGTTTAATTCGATTTTTATTTTTTCGACGGCTTGTTCAATGTCGTCATCAATCTTTTCATGCTTTGTTTTGCTTTCATGAACCAAATCCTGTGCATTTGTTTCTATTTGTATAATGCGTTTAAATAATTCGTCCATATTCAAATCACAGCCTTCCCATAAATAATACCCTAATTTTTAAGGCTTTGTATCGGAGCGGGTATACGTCCGCCTCTGTTTATAAATTCCGCCGATGAATATCCGCTCACCGGCATCACAGGACCGCTTCCAAGCAAGCCGCCGAACTCCACAATGTCGCCCACGTCTTTGCCCGGAGCGGGAATAATTCTTACTGCGGTTGTTTTTGAATTAACCATGCCTATTGCCGCTTCATCCGCTATTATTGCAGACAACGTCTCAGCAGTTGTGCTGCCGGGAACAACAATCATATCCAGCCCGACAGAGCATACACACGTCATAGCCTCCAATTTTTCAAGGCTCAACGCACCGCATTGTGCAGCGGCTATCATACCTGCATCTTCGCTTACCGGTATGAACGCTCCCGACAATCCTCCAACATACGACGACGCCATAACTCCGCCCTTTTTAACTGCATCATTCAGCAGAGCAAGAGCCGCCGTTGTGCCATGAGCACCGCATTTTTCAATTCCCATTTCTTCCAAAATATACGCCACACTGTCTCCGACTGCCGGAGTAGGTGCAAGTGATAAATCCACAATTCCGAACGGTACATTCAATCTTTTTGAAGCCTCCTGCGCCACAAGCTGACCCATACGCGTTATTTTGAAAGCTGTTTTCTTAATTGTGTCGGCAACCATACCGAACGGTTCACCCTTTACTTTTTCCAAAGCCGCTTTCACAACTCCCGGTCCGCTTACGCCAACATTTATGACGCACTCGCCTTCGCCCTCACCGTGAAACGCACCCGCCATAAACGGATTATCCTCAACAGGGTTGGAAAATACAACAAGCTTGGCACAGGCAAATCCGCCTGTGTCCGCCGTAAGATTTGCACACTCTTTTATAATTGCACCCATTTCTTTAACCGCGTCCATATTTATGCCGGCACGTGTGCTTGCAACGCTTACGCTGCTGCAAACTTTATTCGTTTGGGATAACGCTTGGGGTATTGAACGGATAAGTGTCTTATCGCCTTCTGTGTAACCTTTATGTACCAATGCGGAGTATCCGCCTATAAAGTTAACTCCAACACTTTCAGCCGCTCTGTCGAGTGTTTTTGCAATTAACACGCAATCGTCAACCGTGTAATTTTTGTATATCAGATTTGAAACAGGTGTTACCGATATTCGTTTGTTGATTATAGGTATACCGTATTCCCTCTCGATATCATTACCGGTTTCAACAAGCTTTCCTGCCAACGCAAGTATTTTATTGTAGATTTTTTCGCATGCCGTATCTACATTCTCATTTGCACAATCTTTAAGATTAATGCCCATGGTTATTGTTCGTATATCAAGATGTTCTTCATTTATCATTTTTATGGTTTCGATGATTTCAAAAGGACTTATCATAAATAATCTCCGTTCCGCCGTGATTGAGCGTTTTTATATCCTGTGCATTGAATTGAATATATCCTCATGCTGTATTTGAATTTTAACATTCAATTCTCTGCCCTTTTCATCCAGCAAACCCGAAAGTTTATCAAAATTAATTTTTGATTTTGAAACGTCAACAAGCATTATCATTGTGAAGATATTTTGCATGATAGTTTGGCTTATATCCAATATATTCACATTTGCATTTGCTAAAATGTTGCTTACTCCGGCAATTATGCCAACTGTATCATTCCCTATAACTGTTATAACGGCCTTCATCCACACAAATCCTTTCACAAACTTAAGACGGTATGCTTATAACCGAACCTTAAGTGAAAATATCACTTTCAGCAAAAAACGAAAGTATATTTAATATTACTACTTTTTCCCTGCTTTTTCAAGTTGAATTTTTAATGTTTTTTCAATATTTTTTTAACCTTTTTTATGCATTATATAAAATTTGCATATTGAAGAAAAATATTATATATTTTTGCAAAAAATGTATTGACAAAAATAGCAATATCTGTTATTGTAAAGTTAAACGTTTAACTTTACAAATTTTGTTGCCGTCATACAACAAATATTAAGGTTAAACAAGCTTAATTATCAAACAAAACAAAAAAACATAGCACCTATGGAAACACGTTTGTTCAGGCTCAAAGCAAGCGTGCGGTGCGTCAAAATTCAATGAGCCGGAAAGGCATGATTTTTATGGCACTTATTAATCCAATGAAATTCATAGAAAAGGCACAGGAAAAAGGTTGTGCAATTGCTTCATTTAATGTTCACAACCTTGAAACTATCCAGGCTGTTGTTGAAGGAGCATATGAAGAAAATTGTCCTGTAATAATACAAACAACACCGGGCACTTTAAAACACGCCGGCATACCTTATATTGCCGCTTGCGTTAAGGCAGCTGCAGAACTTTACGATGTTCCGATCGCTTTGCACGTTGATCACTGCAAAAGCTTTGAAACTATTATGCAGTGTATACGCTACGGTTACACATCGGTTATGATAGATGCAGCTCATCTTCCTTATGAAGAAAACGTTGCAATGGTTAAAAAAGTTGTTGAAGTTGCAAAGAGCGTGGGTGTTGCGGTTGAAGGCGAACTTGGCAGAATCGGCGGAACGGAAGACACTCTTACCGTTGACGAAAGAGAAGCAACTTTTACTGTTCCTTCGGAAGCTGTTGAATTTGTTAAAGCTACAGGTATCGACACTCTTGCTATCGCTATAGGAACGGCTCACGGTGAATACAAAGGTGAACCAAAGCTTGATTTTGAACGTTTATCCGAAATACGCAAATGCGTTGATCTTCCTTTGGTGTTGCACGGTGCGTCCGGTGTACCTGATTATCAGATAAAAGAATCGTTGTCCAGAGGTATAAGCAAAATAAACATTGCAACAGAATTAAAGATACCTATGGCAAAGGCTATAAAAGAGTGCTTTGCAAACAAACCTACCGAAATAGATCCAAGAAACTATATGGGTGCTGCAAAACTTGCTGTTAAAGAAGTTGTTCGCGAAAAAATTCGTTTGTGCAACGGCACTAACCTTGCTGATTGCCTGAAATAAAGGACGGAGATCGTTATGGCTGCAACTCTTAAAGACGTTGCATCAAAAACAGGGTTATCTATTGCCACTATCTCAAAATATGTTAACGGTCAAACCATAAAGCAGGAAAACAAAGAAAAAATAGACGCCGCAATAAAAGAGCTCAATTTCAAAATTAACTATATAGCCAAAGGGCTTAAAAGTAATAAGTCTATGACTATCGGCGTATTGATACCGGAACTTGAGAACGTGTTTGCCACACATATCATGTCTCGTGTGGAGGACACTCTTATGAACAGCGGTTACAGCACAATTATATGCGACTATAAAAACGACACTGATTTGGAAAGGCAGAAGCTCTCTTTTCTTCTCAACAGACAAGTCGACGGTATTATCGCCGTGCCCACTCATCTGTCAAAGGATGATCTTGCCGGCTTAGAAATACCGATAGTGCTTATAGACCGCATTATAGACGGTGTGAACTGCGATTGCGTGTTGGTTGATAATAAAGATGCGTCCTTCTCCGCTGTGGAATATCTTATAAATAAAGGGCACAGAGATATTGCGATCATATCGGGGCCGAAAGACGTATATACTGCAAGAGAGAGAACGCTCGGCTATATTGATGCTTTGGTGCAATATTCCATACCGCTAAATGAAAGCTATATTTTTCACGGTAATTATGACACTCAGAGTGGATATAACCTTACTATGGATATCATTAACATGCAAAAACGGCCGAGTGCCATTTATGTTACAAACAACGAAATGACAATAGGCTCTGTTATCGCACTGAACGAATGCGGTGTGGATATACCGAATGATATTTCATTTATAGGCTTTGACAATATAGATTTTGCCAAGGTTACAAAACCGAATCTTAGTATTATTGTGCAGCCGAGAGATGAAATAGGTGTAACCGCCGCCAACCTTTTAATTGAAAAAATACACGACCCTGATACGGAAAAAAGAGTTATAAAGCTTAAAACGTCGTTGATAAAACAGGCTTCCGTGTCGATCAGAAAATAAATATTCGAAAGGACTGAACCCCATGATTCCTATGTTAATGGGTATAGATATAGGCACATCCGCGTGCAAAGTCGGCGTTTTTAATACCGACGGCGTGCTTGTTGCCTCTGCTACAAAGCCGTATAAAGTATATTACCCTCAATCGGGTTGGGCAGAACAAAATCCAAACGAATGGTATGCAGCAATTTGTCAGGCAACACAAGAAGTTTGTGCAAAAGTCGGCAGTGAAAATATAACCGCTGTCGGTATCGACGGACAGGGTTGGTCTGCTATTCCTGTTGATAAATCAGGAAATGTGCTGGACAACACACCTATTTGGTTTGACACAAGGGCAAATGAAGAATGTGCACAAATGCTCGATACAATCGGTTTTGACAGTCTGTTTGCAGTTACAGGCAATCCGGTTACCCCTTCATATTCATCGCCTAAAATTATGTGGCTTAAAAAGCATAAACCGGAAATTTATGCTAAAGCCGATAAATTCCTGCAAAGTAATGCATATATTGCATACAAACTAACCGGCAACTTTTCTCAGGATAAATCGCAAGGTTACGGTTTGTTTTTCTACGATATGAATTCATGCACATACAACGCAGATATGGCTGACAAAATGGGACTCGACCTTGAAAAATTCCCTGAAATAGTTGACTGTCATGCAGTTGTTGGCACTGTTACGTCAACCGCCGCAGATGAAACCGGTTTAAAACCGGGTACGCCGGTTGTTGCCGGCGGCTTGGATGCTGCATGCGGAACTTTGGGTGTCGGCGTGTGCCGTCCGGGTCAAACTCAGGAACAAGGCGGTCAGGCAGGCGGCATGAGCATATGTGTTGACAGTGCAAAAGCTCATCCAAAACTCATATTGAGCAATCACGTTGTGCCGGATTTGTGGCTGTTGCAGGGCGGAAGCGTCGGTGGCGGCGGAACAATAAAATGGTTCAGCGAACAGTTTGGCAAAGCGTTTGACGACGGTTCGGGTAAAAATCTGCTGAAGCTTATCGATGAGTCCGCTGCAAAAATATCCGCCGGCAGTGATGGCGTTATATTCCTGCCGTATATGGCGGGCGAACGTTCCCCTATATGGGACACAAAGGCAAAAGGTGTGTATTTTGGTTTAAGCTATGATAAATCTATAGCACATATGGCAAGAGCAACCATGGAAGGTGTTGCGTATTCGCTGTTACACAATATAGAAACAGCTGCCGAAGCAGGTGTTACAATAGACTGTATGTACGCTATGGGCGGTGCCGCAAACAGCAGACTCTGGACACAGCTTAAAGCCGATGTTACCAACACCACCATCTATGTTCCCGATTCAGACAATGCCTCTACTCTGGGTGCATGCATACTGGCAGGTTTGGGAACAGGTGTATATAAATCGTGTGCAGACGCTGTTGACAAAACCGTATCTGTGAAACGCGAACACATACCAAATATTGATAATCACAAAAAGTATCAGCAATACTTCCCTATTTACAAAGAGTTGTACGAAGATTTGAAAGATACATATGCAAAATTAAATAACATAAATTTATGAAAGGATTGATTTTATGAAAGCAGCAGTTTTACATGCAAATGAAGACGTAAGATACGAAGAAATCGAAACGCCTTCCCCAAAAGCAGGAGAAGTACTTGTAAAAGTTAAAATGACAGGTATATGCGGAAGCGATGTTCCGCGTGTTCTGAACAACGGTGCACATTACTATCCTATCGTTTTGGGACACGAATTTTCAGGCGTTGTTGCAGAATTAGGCGAAGGCGTAACAGAATTTAAGGTTGGCGACAAAGTTGCAGGTGTTCCTTTAGTACCTTGCATGAAATGTGCGGATTGTCAGAACGGAAACTATTCTCTCTGTAAAAACTACACATTTATCGGCTCGCGTATTCAGGGCAGCTTTGCTGAATATGTCATCCTCCCTGTACAGAACACGATCAAATTTGCCGACAATGTAAGCTTTGAACAGGGTGCATTTTTTGAACCGTCGACAGTTGCTCTGCACGGTTTGCGTTGTGCCGACTATAAAGGTGGCAAAGACGTCGCTATCTTAGGCGGCGGAACCATCGGTCTGTTCACTATGCAATGGGCTAAAATTTTCGGTGCTAAATCCGTTACTGTTTTTGATATATCCGAAGACAGACTCGCTCTTGCAAAAAGACTCGGTGCAGACTACGTTATAAATACCGCTAAAGACGAGATTGAGAAAAACAAATACGGCATCGTATTTGAAACAGCAGGTGTTCCGGACACAATGCGTCTTGGATTTGAAGTTGCGGCAAATAAAGCAAGCGTTTGCTTTATAGGCACACCTCATAAGGATTTGACATTTACTCCTAAACAATGGGAAAACATGAACAGAAAAGAATTCAAACTCACCGGCTCATGGATGAGCTACTCCGCTCCGTTCCCGGGAGACGAATGGACTCTTACTGCTCATTATTTCAAGACAGGACAGCTTAAATTTGACGACAGTCTTGTGTTCAAAAAATTCCATATGTCTCAAGCTAACGAAGCATTCCAGCTCTATAAAACACCGGGTGCTGTAGGCGGCAAGATAATGTTGTATAACGACTGATAATTATTGTTGTATAACAAGACGGAGGGGTTTTTATGATATTAACTGTTACTCTTAACCCGGCTATCGACAGAGTGTACTTTGTTGATAATCTTGACATAGGCGAAGTTAACCGTCCTGCTGATATGACATATACCGCAGGCGGAAAAGGTCTTAATGTTTCAAGAGTTGCCACTTTGATTGGTGAAAAAGTTGACGCAACAGGTTTTGTCGCCGGATATAACGGTCAGTTCATATGCGACGATATACAAAAAATCGGTATCGGCAATAAATTTGTGCAGATAGACGGTGAAACACGTATCTGTATCAATATAACCGACCGTTCCAACGGCAAGTCAACCGAAGTATTGGAAAAAGGGCCTGTGGTGTCTGAGGCTGATTGTGATAAATTCATAGATTTCTATACTAAAAACATATCTAACTACGATGTTATATCAATCTCGGGAAGTATGCCTAAAGGTGTGCCGACAGATTTTTATGCCAAATTGGTTGAAATAGCAAAACAGCAAGGCAAAAAAATAGTTGTCGACACAAGCGGCGACGCTTTGGTTTCCGTTATAAAGGCAAAACCGTATATGGTCAAGCCTAACAAATACGAACTTTCCAAGTATTTAGGCAGAGAAATATCCACGTTGGATGACGTGAAAGCAGCAGCGAAGGAACTTTTTGAAAGCGGTATATCCTTCCCTGTTATCAGTTTGGGCAAAGATGGTTGCATTGCATATATAGATAATAAATGCTACCATTTTATATCACCGGATGTAAAAACGGTGAATACAGTCGGTTCGGGCGATTCGTTTATTGCAGGTGTTGTGGCAGGCTTGGTACGCGGCATGAACGGCATAGACATAATGAAGCTGGCAAACGCTTGCGGCACTGCGAACACTCAATTCTCTCAAACCGGCATGGTGTCAAAAGAATTAGTAGACAAATTTTTTAAGGAGGTAGTTTATACATGTTAAAACCAATTGACCCGGCAAGAGTCCCTCAAAGACTTTTAAACACCGGCGACAAAATGCCTGGTATAGGCATGGGCACATTTGGCAGCGATCGTTTTTCTCATGACGATGTTGCCGCAGCAGTTGAAGGAGCAGCAAGATTAGGTTACAGACTTTTCGACTGTGCAAGCTGTTACGGAAACGAAGATTTAATCGGTCAATCCTTCAAAAGAATCATGGATTCGGGCATAAAGAGAGAAGAACTCTTTATACAATCCAAAGTTTGGAACGACAAACACAAAGAGGTTATAGAGTCATGTAAAAAATCTCTTAAAGATTTACAGCTCGATTATCTTGACCTTTACTTCGTACACTGGCCATTCCCTAACTATCATGCTCCGGGATGCGACGGCGATGCAAGAAATCCTGATTCTAAACCTTACAGCCATGAAGAATTTATGGAAACATGGTATCAAATGGAAAAACTCGTTGAGATGGGCTTGGTAAGAAATATTGGTACATCAAACGTTACAATTCCTAAAATGAAGGATTTCCTTCCTGACTGTAAAATAAAACCGGCAGCTAACGAAATGGAGCTCCACCCATCATTCCAGCAGCCTGAATTGTTCAACTACTGCTTAGAACAAGGTATTCAACCAATAGGTTTCTGTCCTATAGGTTCGCCTACCCGTCCTGACAGAGATAAGGACCCTAACGATGTTGTTGACATTCAAATGCCTGAATTGGTTGAAATTGCAAAAGCTCACAACGTTCATCCGGCAGTTATATGCTTGAAGTGGGCTGTACAACGCGGTCAGACTCCTATTCCGTTCTCTATTTATGAAAACGAATATGAAAGCAACCTCCGTTGCACAGTAGAAGATCCTCTTACAGATGAAGAAATGAAAATCATGGCTTCTCTGGACAGAAATTGCCGTTTCATCAAAGGACAAGTATTCCTTTGGGAAGGTGCAAAAGGCTGGGAAGATCTTTGGGATATAGACGGTACAATAACAAAGTAATCAGGTAAAACCGAATATTTTAAGGAGTAATTTGTTATGCTTAAAGGAATATCAAAAATAATATCTCCTGAACTGTTGAAGATTCTTATGGAAATGGGACATGGAGACGAAATTGTTATTGCTGACGGTAATTTCCCCGGTGCAAGCATGGCTAAAAATCTTGTAAGACTTGACGGCCACGGCGTGCCTGAAATACTTGATGCAATATTGCAGCTCTTCCCTCTTGATACATATGCAAAATCTGTATATTTGATGGAAGTTGTTCCGGGTGATCCTGTGGAAACACCTATATGGGACGAATACAAAAAAATCGTTGCAAAATACGATGAAAAGGCTACCGATTTTGAAAATATTGAAAGATTTGCTTTTTATGAAAGAGCAAAAAAGGCATACGCTGTTGTTGCAACAGGCGAATCTGCTTTATATGCTAACATTATTCTCAAAAAAGGTGTAGTAACAGACTAATAACAATTGTAAAAGGCTGCAACAATTTGATTTAATCAAATTGTTGCAGCCTTTTTTTGAAAAAAATGTTGAACAAAGTGTTGTTTTATGGTAGACTGTGAAGGATATAATGTTTATTGCAAACATTGTGTTATAATGTTTTTGCGACGTGCTATCGCCTATACTGTTATAAGACAACATTTAAGGAGGGATATCAATGGATTTTGTAAAATACAGAATTAACATTGCTCTAAATGAACTTAAAAATCAAATTTATTATAAGTCTGTTCCTATAGAAGGCTTTAGGTACAAAAAATGCGGATATAAAACCGATAACATTTTGCCTAAAGTTGACTCTTCTTGGAAAACGCTTAAGCCGGGCGAAACCTGGGGTGGCGATAATGACGGCCATTACTGGTTCTATAATACAATAACTGTCGAAGGCGATGCTCCAATCTATTTGACAATCAAAACCGGTCGTGAACGTGAATGGGATGCTACAAATCCGCAGTTTATCATATATATGGATGGCGAAATAATCCAGGCTATGGATGTCAACCACAACGAAATTTTAATAACAAAACGCGGCACTTTTGAAGTATATATCTACGCTTGGGTTGGTATGATCAGCAATCAACTCAACTTCGATGCAAGACTTCTTTATAAAAATGAAGCTTGTAATCAACTTTATTATGATATTAAAGTTCCGTTTGACGTATCTCAATTGCATAATGCAGAAGAAAGAGAATACTATCAGACAATGAACCATATAACAAACGCTCTTAATATATTAGACCTTCGTACCGTTGGCAGCGATGAATTTTATGCTTCCGTTAAAGCGGCAGACGAATATATGCAGCGTGAATTTTACGGTAAATACTGCAAAAAAGACCAAGTTACAACCGTTTGTATAGGTCATACGCATATCGACGTGGCATGGATGTGGACATTGGCTCAAACAAGAGAAAAAGCTGTACGTTCGTTCTCGACAGTTGTTAATCTTATGAAACAATTCCCCGATTATAAATTCATGTCATCACAGGCACATCTGTATAAAGTAGTTAAAGAAGATGCACCTGAATTGTATGCCGAGATTAAGGAACTTGTCCGTCAAGGCAGATGGGAAGTTGAAGGTGCAATGTGGGTGGAAGCCGATTGTAACCTTACAAGCGGTGAGAGCCTTGTGCGTCAGGTTATGTTTGGAAAACGTTTCTTTAAAGATGAATTTGGTGTAGACAGCAAGATTTTATGGCTGCCGGATGTATTCGGTTACAGTGCTGCTCTTCCCCAGATTTTGAAAAAGAGCGGTGTTGACAAATTTGTTACCTCGAAAATCAGTTGGAACGAAGTAAACAAAATGCCTTACGACACATTTAACTGGAAAGGCATCGACGGGACCGAGATTTTTTCTTATTTCTTAACTGCTCAAAATAAAAACCCAAACGGCAAGCCTCCGGTGTTCACAACTTATAACGCTATGCTGACACCGTCTATGGTTTCAGGTACATGGGACAGATTCCAGCAAAAAGAATTAACAGACGAAACCTTGTTAACATTCGGTTACGGTGATGGCGGCGGCGGTCCTACAGAATGTATGCTTGAAACTGCCAAGCGTTTGGAAAAGGGCGTTCCGGGTTGCCCTAATGTTAAAATTGATACTGCAACCAACTTTTTGAATAAACTTGAAAGAAAAACAAGAAACAACCCTAAGCTTCCTAAATGGGTAGGCGAATTGTATCTTGAATATCACCGCGGAACATATACCTCGATGGCTAAAAACAAACGCAACAACAGAAAAAGCGAATTTGCGTATCAGACAGTTGAGTTGTTCTCCACAATAAATAAAAGCTTGCTTAATGCCGACTATCCGCAAGAGGAAATCAATGCTGCTTGGGAAATTATACTTACCAATCAGTTCCATGATATCGTTCCTGGTTCGTCTATCAAAGAGGTTTATGACGATACCGAT
The DNA here is from genome assembly GCA_905233855.1 of uncultured Clostridia bacterium. GTDB lineage: Bacteria > Bacillota > Clostridia > UBA1381 > CAJOGA01 > CAJOGA01. The sequence goes on along the minus strand of CAJOGA010000017.1, from coordinate 1,295 downwards.
GTATCTTATGCAAAGGTGTTTGCACTTGCCGAAAAAATAACAAGCAAATGCTATAAAGGCATTGCTAAAAACATAAAAACCAACGGCGGTTACGTTGTGTTCAACTCCAATTCATTCGATAACAGCGACGTTATTGATATTGACGGCAAAAAAGTATTCGTTGAAAACATACCGTCAAACGGTTATAAGGTTGTTGACGCTAAGCCTGTTGTATCATCTGTTAAGGTTGACGATTCAAAAATAGAAAACAAATTCTATAAAATTGTATTTAACAAGGATTACTCCATCAAGAGTATATACGACAAGAAAAACAAGCGTGAAGTGCTGAGTGGTAACGGCAATGTAATTCAGGCGTTTGAAGATCGTCCGCGTGCGTTTGACGCTTGGGAAATTACAAACTACTACACAGAAAAAATGTGGGAAGTAACCGATGTCGTATCTGTTACAAAGATTGACGAGGGTGCAAGAGCCGGTCTTAAAATCGTTAAAAAGTTCATGAACTCAATCATAGAACAGACAATATTTTTGTATAACGATATTTCAAAAATCGACTTTGACAATGAAATTGACTGGAAAGAGCATCATATTCTTCTCAAAGCTGCCTTCCCTCTCGATGTTCATACTGACAGTGCAACGTACGACATACAATTTGGCAACTTGAGCCGTCCTACTCACCGTAACACAAGTTGGGACGAAGCTAAATTTGAAGTGTGTGCACACAAATTCGCTGATATGTCGGAAGACGATTACGGCGTAAGTTTAATAAACGATTGCAAATACGGCTATGATGCTTTAGGTAGCACATTGCGTATAACACTGCTTAAGAGTGCAACGCATCCTAATCCGGATGCTGATAAGTGCCACCACACCTTTACATACACTTTGTATCCTCATAAAGGCGATTTTAAAGCCGGCGGCACAATACAAACGGCATATGCGTTAAACAGACCGATGACTGCAGTTAAAGTCGGTAAACAAAACGGCTCTTTGCCGGAAGAATTCTCTTTTGTAAAATGTGATTGCGAGAACGTTATTATTGAAACTGTTAAACAGGCGGAAGACAGCAAAGAAACTGTTATTCGTATGTTTGATGCATACAACAGACGCAGCAACGCAACCGTAAGCTTTGGCACAAACGTTAAAAAAGCTGTATTGTGCGATCTTATGGAAAATGAAATAAAAGAGATTCCTGTTAAGGATAACAAAATCAAGCTGCTTATAAAGCCTTTTGAAATTGTTACAATAAAAATATCATAAGGCATTTTAAATTTAAAATTCAAACAGCTTTCATATTG
>CAJOGA010000016.1:1320-25933 GCA_905233855.1 uncultured Clostridia bacterium | reverse complement strand
ATTATTTGGAAAGAAGATGTTATGAAAATAGATGGCGTTTCCAAAGGCGTAAAGAACCAAAGCCTCAATATTGATAACTATATACAATTTATTAAAGATAATAGGATAGTAATGAAAGGTGGATATATATTAGAGCCATCAACAGTTGGAGTTGTTAATTCAAAAGAAGCATTAATAGGAGATTCTCTTTTATTATCAAAAGGAATTGGTAGATTATATGTAGAAAACCCAAATAATGTTGAAGATGTTTCTTTATATGGGTTTCAACATTCTAATACAAAGCATAAAGTAAAAGAATCTTTTAATCAAGGATATATTTTATATGAACCTGGTGTAATAAGATATATTGGAGGTTCTTCTTATTGGAATGATATGTTCCTTAATCATTTCTTTATTTTTGTTAGATAATAACCGTCTTAATTACTAAAAGAGTTCTGAAATTCAGAACTCTTTTTCTTATACATTATTTTATTGAATTATTGTATAATCCTATTCTATTTTTCCATTTATAGTAGTTATAGTATTATTTTCTATAATATTGTTATTATTTACTCCAAAATATTCTGCAAATATAGATCTAACAACTTCTGCTGTGTATGAGCCATGTCCACCGTGTTCTACAACAACAGCTACAGCTATTTCTGGATTATCATATGGGGCAAATCCTACAAATACACCATTATTAGAACCAGCTCCCGCTTCTGCCGTACCAGTCTTTCCTCCTACAGTCATTGGTAAACTCTTGAATACTGCATATGCTGTACCACCAGCTTCATCTGTAACATCTCTCATTCCTTCTAGTACTGCATCAACATTTTCCTTTTTAAAAACTAAATTTTCTTTCTCAGTTCTCTCTATTCCAAAACTTTCATTTAGATAACTATTTATTTCATCTCTTGATACACTTGTCAAAAAATATTGGAAATTATTGCTTGACAATATTTACTTCTTGATATATAATACTATAGCATTATTATATATGCAAAATCCTTGCCCTGTGCATAAGGCTCAGGGTCATAAGTCCATAAGGAGGTGTAAAAAGAAATGGTTGAAAAGAAAAACAAATACGAAACCATTTTCATTCTTGACGCTGCTTTAGAAGAAGAGAAAATAGCTGAATTGGTTTCAAAGTTCAAAACAATGATTGAAAAAGCAGGAACTGTTGAATCTGTTGATGAATGGGGCAAAAGAAGACTTGCATACCCTATCAACGATAAGGTTGAAGGTTACTATGTATTAATCAATTTTGAAGCAGATACCAGTTTCCCTAAAGAGCTTGAGAGAGTCTACAAAATAACCGAAGGCGTTCTTCGCGATATTGTTGTAAGACGTGATCAGTAACACTTAGTTTGTAAGGGGTGTTAAAATGAACAAAGCTATTTTGGTAGGAAGATTAACCAAGGATCCTGAAATCAAAACAACAGCAAGCGGAATCCCTGTTTGCAGTTTCACTTTGGCTGTTGACAGACGTTTTGTCAAAGCCGGTGAAGAAAGAAAGGCAGACTTTATCAACTGTGTTGCATTTCGCTCCACCGCCGAATTTATATGCAGATTCTTCACAAAAGGAAGAATGTTGGGCGTTGTGGGCAGCATACAAACACGTTCGTGGGACGGTAATGACGGTCAGAAACATTATGCAACAGAAGTTATTGTTGATGAAGCATACTTCACAGAAAGCAAAGGATTGTCAACGCCGGCAGCCGGTCAAAGCACGCCTAATGCATTTGCTCCGACGGCTCCAAAGCCGCAGGATGAACCGTTGCCTATGAGCGATGACGACTTTTTCTCTATTGAATCCGAGGACGACCTTCCGTTTTAAAGCTTACTAATTAAAAATTTATAAGGAGGTTAGTGAAAATGGCAGAAAGAATGGAAAGACAGCAACAATCAAAAACCAGAAAAGTACGCAGAAAAGCATGTGTGTTCTGTGTAGACAAAATAGACCACATAGATTATAAAGATACTGCAAGACTTCGTCGTTTTGTAAGTGAAAGATATAAAATCGTTCCAAGAAGAATAAGCGGCAACTGTGCAAGACATCAGAGACAGCTTACAGAAGCTATCAAAAGAGCAAGACACATTGCACTTTTACCTTTCACAACAGAATAGTCTTCACATCCTCCCAAACTCGTTTGGGAGGATGTTTTTGTCTTCATTACAAAAAGCGTGTCGATTATAAAAAAACGACACGCTTAAACTTTTTAATCCTTTATCCTATTAATTTTATCTATATAAAAATCCGTCAGCTCATCTGCATATTCTTCGCTCACACTTTGCACCGTCAGTTTGAAAATATCACGCACGTTGTCCGCTTCAATATGCACCCAGCCATTATCGGCAGATATCATTATGCCCTCTCGCAAATCTATATCATCAGACGTATTATCCTGTATCAAACGCGTTATTACACGGCTTTTTAAATCAGAAGGGCACGCAACGCTTTTGTGTCTTAAATGAAACGAAGGTATTTGACTTACTATATTACCAAGACTTTTTTCTGTAGTTTTCATAAATTCCATTATTTTAACCGCCGCACCCAGCGGATTATATAGCAGCATAAACTGCAGATTTGAAATCGGCTCGCTGTCGCCGGATAACATTTTTTGCATAACATCCGGTGTCGACGTTTTTGTTCTGCACACCCTGCCGCCATACCTCAGGGCAATTTCCTCGATAACCGAAGGTGCCGTCAGCGGAACATACACAACTGCGTCCTTGTTCATTTCAAACAGCATCATAGCTGTCAGAGCATAATACATATCCGCATTTATCAGATTGCCGTTTTCGTCCGCAAGCAATATCCTTTCACACTTTTCGTCGGTGATAATACCAAAATCATAATCTCCCGTTGCCACGCGGCGGCAAAAGTTGTACACGCTTACCCTGTTTGAAACATCGGCACTGAACTCTGTTACACACACCGATGTTTTCGTTTTCCCGAACAGGTGTTTAAAAAGTCTTTCACAGGTATACGACGGCGTGCTTACCAACACATTGAAATTCAATGCACCTGCAATATCAGACGCCAAATCCCTTATATACTGTATTTTGTAATCATACATCGGTATCACGGCAGGTATGTTGACTGCTGTGCATCTTGTAAAATCCTCCATGGCAAACACATTTTCCAGCTTTTTCAACTTCTCCCTTGACACATTTGCACCCGTTTCCGACATAAAATCCACCGATAATTTCATTATACCTTCATCCTTGACGGTAGATATATGCATGCCTGCGTCCAAGCCGTACATAAGCACTGCATTTCTTGTTATTGCCGGAATTTGCTGACCAAAGTCATACACTCGGCAGCCTGACGATTGCAGACCTGATATAATCGCATTATACAGCATTGCCGTGCTTGCAAAATCGCCTCTGCTTACAGCAATTTTACCCTGCGGATGACTCCTGCCGAATGCTGCGCCGATTTTAGCCGCTGTTTCGGGGGTTATATCTATATTTATTTCCCCGTTTAGCACATCTGCCTCAAACTGTATTTTTGAAATATTGCCTCCGCTCAACAAATTTGTGCCGACAGTCATATCGGGCAATATTTTCTTATCCGGCCACACCTTTATTGAGTTTTTTATAACGCAGCCGCTTCCCACCTCGCAGCTGCGTCCCACAACCGCACCGTCCGACACCTTTGCCCCTTTCATTATATGCGTGTCGTTATCTATCACACACCCGTGCAAACACACATTATCGTCTGCTACAACGCCGCTGTGCAATATTGCTCTGTCAATCACGGCATCTTTACCGCATCGTACGCCGCTTTCCAGCACTGAATATCTCCCCGGCACACACCCAAGTGTGCAGTTTTGGCCTATATACACCGGTGCTTTAATTGCATTTACGTCAACATCGACGCCGTTTGCCACCCATATCCCGTCCGCCACCTCAGGTGCGGAGAGCGGCAAAGTTATTTTTTTGTCCAGTATATCATAATGACAGCGTATATACGTATCGGTGTCGCCTATATCGCACCAATATCTGTCGGACACAAATCCCATAAGCTTATGCTTGTTTTCCAGAAGCATAGGGAAAAGGTCTTTTCCGAAATCAAACATCTCTCCTCTGCCAAACAGCTTCAACACAGACGGTTCAAGAATGTATATTCCCGTGTTTACCGTATTGCCAATCACCCTGCTCCAGTCAGGCTTTTCAACAAAACGCACTATATTTTTAACATCGTCTGTAACAACAACTCCGTATTCCAGCGGAACATCAACCTCCGACAAAACCAAAGTTGCCTCCGCACGGTTGTTTTTGTGAAATTCCACCGCCTGAGTAATGTTTATATCCGTCAATGCATCGCCGCTTATAACCACAAAGGTGTCATCAAGAAAACCCTCTGCGTTCTTAACGCTTCCGGCTGTGCCAAGCGGTACATCCTCGACAAAATACGTTATATTAACGCCGAATTTCTCGCCGTTTCCCAAATACTGCTCAATAGCTTCGGGCATATATCTCAGAGTAATGCCAATATCGTATATACCGTTGTGTTTCAGCAGCTCAACTATATATTCAATAACGGGTTTATCCATTATTTTAACCATAGGTTTAGGTATATTACACGTAAGCGGTCTCAGTCTTGTGCCTTCGCCGCCCGCCATTATAATCGCTTTCAACATAAATCATCCCTTCTGTATCAATATAAAATAAATATATTGCGAATATAAAATATTATTACCTGCTCAACTTAAAAATATGCACTTATGCCACAGTCATATTTTTAAATAAAAAATAATATGTATAGATAAAAGGTCATGAAGGGACAGACAACAAATGCATAAAAGAAAAAAATTTGTATCAAAAACAATCGTTATCAACAAGCATAAAATACTTGCGTATGTCATATGTTTTATATTCGGAATAATTATTTTTGCAACTATAAATATTGCATCTGCACTATTTCCAAACAAATTAAACATTTCCGATAATATTTATAAGTACATTTTAAATTCAGGGTTAAGCTATGTATTAAATCCGGATTTGTCATCGGACAAGTTTTTGTCATTTTTTAACTTTGACGAATATTCAAAAAAAGCCCTGGCAATAACCTTGCCGCTGAAATACGACAGCGAACATGCCGTCCAAGAGTCAACCGCTGAAGACAAAACGTCGGATGACGCTGCCACGCAAACCTCTACGCAGGCAAGCGATGACGCTTACGCTACGCAACCGCCGCAGACCGAATATCCCATAGAAAGCGTCAGCGTGAGCAATGCGGGAAAAAGCATACAAGTAAACAACGCGACAAATTACGCCATAAACCCTGCCGAATTTTTAAAACGGTCTCTTTCCTTTAAAAACATGGCATCCAAAAAGCCGACTGTGCTAATTGTGCATACCCACACCACAGAAAGCTACACACCTAACGACAAAACCACATATTCCCAAGCCGACAGCGACCGCTCCACGGACAGTTCCAAAAACATAGTCAAGGTAGGCGAAGCGTTTGCCGCAGAGCTTGAAAAAAACGGCATAAAAGTAATACATGACAAAACCGTGCATGACTACCCAAGCTACAACGGTGCTTATCAACGCAGTCTTGCGACAATCAGTGCCAACCTGAAAAAATATCCGTCCATTCAGGTTGTGATAGACGTACACCGGGACGGCATCATCCGTTCCGATGGCACAAAAGTGGGTGTGTCAACGCAGATAGACTCTCAAAAAACCGCACAGCTTATGCTTGTAACAGGCACAGACGCAAATGGTCTTTCCCACGGTAATTGGCGGGACAATGCCGCATTTGCGTTTAAATTGCAAGAGACGGCAATCGGAATGTATCCGGGGCTGATGCGTCCTGTGAACATACGTAAGGAACGCTTTAATCAACACCTGACCAAAGGCAGTCTTATTTTAGAAGTAGGCAGTAACGGAAACACGTTGGACGAAGCGGTTTTAGGGGTAAAATATTTTGCGAATGTTATGGCAAACGTCTTAAAAAATTATTAATATAATGCCTACTGAAAAAATGCTTTTTCGGGTTCGAGACATTGATTGACCTCCTGTTTGTACCATCTGTCGGGAGACGACATATGGTACAAAGTGCAAGGCTTTAATATAAATTCAATTTTGAATAAATTAACATAGACAAACACCCTCATAAAATGGTATTATAGTATTTGTAAAGCTGTTCCGTCCAAACGGACAAGCTTTTAAACATTCGCATACTGAACAAAGGGGAAAATTATGAAATTTAAAAAGACAGTATCTGCAATAATATCGGCGTGTTTATTTGTTTCTTGCACACCAAATATTATTGCGGCAGATAATTTAATATACCAAAACGAAACACAAACGCCGCTTTCAAAAGGTGTTACTCTCAGTGAAATAACGCGTTTTTACACCGACGGCTGGCAAAAGATAAATGTTGTAACGGCCGACCTCACTCAACCGCATATCGTGCTGAAAACCCTTACCGGTGCAAACGGTATAAAACAGCTTTCAAGCGTCGGGGCTATGGCTGAAAACTTTAATGCCATCGCCGCCGTAAATGCCGATTTTTTTGACTACAACAAATCCGAAAGCTCCACCGGCTCACCTTTGGGGCTTGTTGTGTCCGGAGGAGAAATGCTAACCACGCCGTCGCACGACCATATGCCCGCTATAGCACAGACAGTTGAAAACGATATGTTTATATCGTTATTTGACTATTCCCTGTCCGTTACCGCACCGAACGGCGAAAGCCACGGCATAATGCATCTTAACAAATACATGTCGCCTACGTATCTTACGGTATATGACAAAAACTGGGGCAAGCTGTCGCCCGGCTCGCATGACGACGGGATTGAAGTAGTTGTTGAAGACGGCATAGTAACAAAGATACTCTCCAATTCAGACGGAGTAGAGATACCGGAAAACGGCTATGTATTAAACCATTCTCTGCGTTACGACTTGTTTTTAGCCGAAAACTTTCAGGTTGGAGATAAGGCACTGCTGAATATATCTCTTTCGCCCGATATAGAAAAAATAACTACAGCCGTAGGCGGCTCAACGTTTTTGCTTAAAGACGGCAAAACAGCCGCTTTCACTTATAAAACCTCCGGCGTCAACCCGAAAACCGCCGCAGGCATAGACAAATCCGGCAAAACTTTGTTTTTGGTTACGGTTGACGGAAGAAACAAACAAGCCAGAGGCATGACGCAATCAGAGCTTGCGGCGTTCATGGCGGAAATAGGTGCATACAACGCCATCGACTTTGACGGAGGTGGCTCCACCACAATGGTTGCCAAACTCCCGGACAATGATAAAATATCCCTTATCAATACCCCGTCTGACGGTTCTCAGAGAAGGGTATCCAACGCGTTAGGCATACAGGACATTTCTGAAAAGGGCGAAATTGCCCATTTAAAAATCACTCCGAAAAAAGACGCGGTGTTTATAGGCGACAGACTGGAATTTGACGTTAAAGCGTATGACGAATACTATCACAAATCGGATATATCGGGCAAAAAGTTTGATTATAGCTCTGACGGCGGCCCGGTTGCGGCTAATAAAATATTCTATCCAAAAACAAGCGGACTTCAAACGATAAATGCAACATACGCCGACTCTATACACGCCTCTGCCGAAGTTCATGTATTGGATAAATGTGTAAGGCTGGAAATATCTCCTTCAACATCAGACCTATCAAAGCAAAAAAGCACTGCCGTATCTGTGAAGGGTTATGACTCCGAAGGCTTTTGTGCCGAAATATCGCCCGACATGGTTGAGTGGGAAATTGTCTCCGGTAACGGTGCAACCGTAAAGGACGGCGTTATCTCTCTATCAGGCAATGCTGACGCAACCGTTATAAAGGCATCTTTCGGCGACGGCGAAGGATATCTTGCCGTTAATGCAAGCGGGCAAAACAACGAAGATACTTTTATCCCCGAAACGTATCCGTCGGACAAGTTTTTAAAAAACACAGATGATAAAACCGGAGACAAAACCGCATATATAGGATTTTTCGGCGACGGCACCGATGACAGCACATTGTTCAGTGCATTAATGAAAAACATCCGTAACAAGGTTGCCTCGCGTGCTGACACAGCCGTGTTTAAGCTCATGCCGGTGAATGCTCCGCAAAACAGCGTATCGGCATCACGCGGGTATAAAATTCTTAAACAGCAGGATTATGTGTTGATTACTCTGAACAATTCCTCTGGCGGAATACGTGCATCAAACAGTCAGCAATGGTCCGACTTTATGGCGGCTATTAAAACGCTGAGTCAAAAAAACATTTTAATAGCCATTCCAAAACCCGCTGACGGAAACGGTTTTTCGGATGAATACGAACTTGCCCTGTTCAAGCAGATACTTTCCGAAAAGCTTTACGGCGACAATAAAAATGTTTTTGTTATCAGCTACGGCACAGAACCGGATTATAAGGTTGAAAACGGCATACGATATATAACCGTACCCGATTTACCCGTAAGAATAAGCGATATGTTCTCGGGCGTGTATTTGAAAGTAAGCATAGACGCCGACGACGTAAGCTGTGAATTTATGCCATATTTTAAATAATGTTAGCTTGATAATCAGCTTTATTTGATATATAATGTTGTTAAAAAAGATGTCTTTTCGCCTCATAAGCGGCGAATTTCTGCGTGAGTGAGCTTATATTATCAAAAGTCTTGCTCACATAAAAATTTCATAAAAGGATAGGTGTTAAATTATGATACGTCATGTAGTTATGTGGAAACTCAAGCAGGAATCAGGGCATGAAAACGCTTTAAAGATAAAATCCATGTTAGAAGAATTAAAACCTATAATACCTGAAATAAAGGCTTTGGAAGTAGGCGTGAATATAAACGGCAGCGACGCCGCATATGACGCCGTATTAATATCCGATTTTGATAATGCCGCCGACCTTCAAACCTATCAAAACCATCCCGACCATAAAGCTGTGTCAAAATTTGTTGCATCTGTCAGAACCGACAGAGTTGTGGTTGATTTTGAAATATAATGATTTTTTAGGAAGTGTATAAATGGCAATATTCATCAACAAAAACGAAGAATCAACAGCTATTGCAAACAGTTTTATAGACAAATACCTGCCGATTGCCAAGCCCGAATACGTGGTTGTGTACATATTTGCGTTAAGACACGCTTTTGACAACAAGGATTGGTCCGACCGTGATATAGCTTCAAGACTCGGTATAAATGCCGACTGCGTCAAACAGGCATTTGAGTATTGGCGGCAAATGGGGCTTGTGTCGGTGAGTAAAAACACAATAACCTTTGAGCCGGTATATGACGAAAGCCGCAATGTATCGCTGCAAAGCCGGACATCCGGCAAGGACGTAATGCCTCAAACGAGCTATAGTCTTCCGGACAGTCTTTTAAGCGGCCCTCCCGAATACAATAGTGCCGATGTGTTTAAAAGCATTTCGTCGGACAAGAATCTTAAAGAAATGTTTGACATTGCCCAAACCATACTCGGCAAAAACCTTACTCCCAACGAGGCTGTAACTCTTTACTCCTTTTGCGACTGGCTGGGGTTTAAAACTGAGGTTGTGCTTTTGCTTCTGGAATACTGTGTGTCCCAAAACAAAAAAAGTCTTAAATATATAGAAAAAGTGGCAATCAGCTGGCATGAGATGAACTTGGTGTCGGTTGAGGCGATAGACGATTACATCAACACGCAGAAGCAACGCAAAAATTTCATCTACAGTGTTTGCAAAATGCTTGGCATAGAGAACAGACGTCTTACCCCTACCGAGCAAAAATATATCAACGATTGGCACGACAACCGCATAGCTACCCTGGACATGATAGCCTATGCCTATGACGAATGTGTGTCTCAGACAGGAAAGCTTGCCATGGCATACATAGACAAAATATTAAAGCGTTGGCACAGCCAAGGCATTACAACTCCCGAGCAAATTCTTGCCGACAAGAAAAACCATATGTCTAACCGCACAAGTGCAAAACCTGCTACTGCAGGTCTGCAAATCAACAATACCGACAAATATGATTTTGACAAGATGCGTAAACAAGCCGCACAAAACCTTAAAGAGTATCTTCCGAACAAATAACAGGAGAAAAAATTATGGACAGAGAAATCATCAACAGAATATTTAATGATTATGAACGCATGCGTTCCGTGGCAAGCATAAAACGTCAGGAACGCTTAGACGAGGTGTATAACAAGCTGCCCCGAATCAAAGAAATTGATGAAACGCTTAACAAAATAGGCTTTGAAACCACCTTTAAAATCATATCGTCGCCCGATAAATCGTCGGACCACCGTGCAAGCATGGAAAACGCAATGCTTGAGCTTATAGACGAGCGGGACGCTCTTCTGACAAAAAACGGTTACAGCATAAACTATACCGACATACAGTATAACTGTCCGTACTGTGAAGACACAGGCTATGTGGGAAACGAACGGTGTGCTTGTTACAAGCAAAAGCTTATTAACGCACTATATGAAGAATCCGATCTTTCGCATCTGCTATACAAACAAAACTTTGACACCTTCAACCTGAATGTGTATTCAAAAGATTATATAGACCCCGACGAGGGCATAAGTTCATACGAACGCATGAGTGATATTTACAACATCTGCAAAGACTTCTGCAACCGCTTTGACCAATACGATAAAAGCTTGCTGTTTGTCGGCGGTGCAGGGTTGGGAAAAACATTTTTGTCATGTGCGGTTGCAAAAGAGCTGATAGACAAAGGCAAAACGGTTCTGCATGTGCGTTGCTCAAAGCTTGTGAATATGTATGAAGATTACCGCTTTTCTCGTGGGGACTATATTAGTGCAAAGCAAAAAATCGACAAGCTGTATAATGCCGACCTGTTAATAATTGACGATTTAGGCACGGAAACCCAATACAAGCTGTCGGCATCGCTTTTGTTGGATTTGTTTGAATCACGCCTGGAGCAAGGCAAAAAAATGATTATAACAACAAACCTTACTATGAACGAAATAGGTCAAATCTATTCAGCAAGAATTTTGTCAAGACTGTCGCAATACTTTTTGACGCTTTGGTTTATAGGCGAGGATATAAGAATGAAATAAAAAAGGGCTGCGATAAAATGCACAGACCGCATAAAGCAAGAAAAAGTTCGTTATAAAGGCTTTTCCGGAAAACAGTAAAATGCTCAAATTCAAGGTATAAATTCGTCGCCAGACCAATTTATATTATAAAATGCTTTATGCTACGAACAAACTTCGCCTCTCGGCGTACCTATGTACGCCTTCGGGTAACCGCACAAACCCGATAGCTTTGTGCACTCAGTTTGTCCGTTCTGCACTATTTTCTCTTCGCCCAGGGCTGTAATAAAATGCACAGACCGCACCAATCATAAAAAAATCTGTAGCAAACAATGTTGCTACAGATTTTTTAATACTTTTATCTGAATTCTCCGTCTACTCAGCCTCATCTAATGATATAGAATCAGGCGGTGTCTGCTCAGACGATGTCTGCTCAGACGATGTCTGCTCCGGCGGTGTCTGTGCAGGTGATGTTTGTGCAGGTGATGTTTGTGCAGGTGATGTCTGAACAGGCGGCGTTGAAACGGCAACAGGTTTTGTACCCACTCTCACCTGCTGCGGCACCATGTTGTATTTACTCTTGTTCAAATATTTCCTTTCAACAAGGTTGCCGTCCTGATAAACACACTTGTATGTCTCAACAACATATCCCCTTTTCCCCGACACTTCAACAACTCTTTTGCCCTCATCCAGCGAAGAGTCCGGTATTTCCTTAACGGAAGGCTCCGTAGAGCTTATTGTAACATTTTCTAACTTGATTGTTTTTCCTTTATTTGCGTTCGTACCCAAAATGTCAATCTTTAAAACACCGCCCTGTGCAGACGCCAATATTTTTATAGGGTAGTTGGTATTGTTTTTAAATTGGAAATCAACAGCCCCGTCCACAACAGTTGCGTCCTGACCCAGCGGCACATACGACACCGGCATGGAATGATTCGTTCGTTTCACAATTTCCAAATCTGCATATAATGCGGCATCATACAGCGTTGTGCTAACCTGACAAATTCCGCCGCCAATACCGTTAACCGTGGTGTTATTTGAATATACAGGTGCATTTAAAAAGCCTCTTGCCGCAGTTCGCGGACCAACAACCTCGTTGTATGAGAACACCTGTCCAACATCCAAAACAGTGGAGTTAACGTGTTTTGCAGCCAATGCAACGTTTGCCGAACGTGCGGTTTGACCTGCATTATATTTAGTTGTATATGTAGACAAAACGTCCTGGAACAGGCTGTTTTTCAGCTTCTGAACTGTAATTTCCGGCATGGTTTCAACAACAGGAATAGTAATGCTTTCTCCGGCAGGCGGCATATGGTGCAGCATTTCGGACACCACATTCTTGTCCACATCTCTGCCCACTACATGATCCACAAACTCAATATTATTGCCGCTTATACTGTATGTAGCGTCTTTCGGCTGCTGATACACCAGCTGGTGCAGATAATTATAGTCTATATTTCTGGGTTGCACCATCTCATATTCCACTTTTACCTTTTTATCCGGCTTAAAAGATGAAACTATGTCCAAAATGTCAGCTCTTACTTTGTCTAAATCAACTTTGTATCCCGCGTTTCCGGTTGTTATGACTATACCGTCCGGCGTAACAGACACATCATGCTCTTTAAACGCATTATCTTTTCTTTCAAACAGCGACAACACTTTTAAATCAAGCTCAATAGCGTCTGCACGAACTACCGGATAAATTCTGGATTTTGCAAATCTTGACTTAACGGTTTTGAAAATATTGTGTTTTCCGTATTCAAACGCTTTGTCTGCCGTACCTTCCACATTGATATCTGTCAGAATATCCTTAAGATATATTGTCTGTTCCGTATCCTCGCCAACTATGGTTACGGTTTCATCGTCAAATATGCTGTGGTTTTCGTACGCACGCGTTATCGTCATTAAAACCTGCTCTTTGCTCATATTGCCCAAATCTATCTCATTAGGCATAAGCACCAGCCCCGGCAGCGTTTTATTGCTTGAAAACGCAGGCGTTACAAGCCAGAGAATTATAAAAAATGCAGCCAACGCAGCGGCACATATAATAACCGTCTTAGGCATTTTTTTCTTTTTCTTCTCTTGTGTATGAGGTGCTGCGTTATCTGACGTAATTACCTCGTCTTTCAGCACACTTGCGGACTTATAGCTGTCGGACGTATCATTGTCCAACACATTGTTTTTTGTCTCATTCTCGGACATACTTTCATCTCTCCTTAAATAGCCAATCGCTGTCATCAATCAGTCTCGACAGGTCAAAAAGATAATTATAAATATCATCAAACTTGATCAGCAGTTTGGCACAACGTCGAACGTTTTTTACAAAACGTGCGTCAAAATCGTCTATATGAAGTGCCCTTGCCAAAGGACACACAGCATACGCTCTGGGATCTTTTATTATCTTCATATTACCGAAGGTATCAATATACGGCAAAAGCGGAAATATTCTGCACGCAAGAGGCCGGAATTTTCTGTCGCACTTACCGTTGCAATACGCAAAATCCGCCCCGGTCTTTCCGTTATTGTATAAAAAATCACATTTCGACACCGAAATGCCGCTGTCCTGTACATTTTTATACATTACCTTCTCGTACGGGAAAAGATACATTCCGTTTTTATCATCACCGTCGCAACACGCTTTATTGCACAGCTTGCCGCAATCCGCCGCGACAGGCGTTGATTTATCAAACAAATTGTATAATTGTGAATAAAGCTTCTCCGGCTTCATACAGACACTACCCTTACCCTTGCTTTCACCGCCAAAATTTACAGTACAACATTATAATAACACACAGAACGTCAAAATTCAACACTAACCTTTTATTATCAATCATCAACAACACTTTTAATAAAACACACCATTGCCGGCAGGTTTGCGTCATAAATATCTTTAAACAAACTCATATTGAGCGGATTTTTGCCGCGTCCCACTTCAATAGTAAAGCCCGGTTTTTTAAATTCCGATATAAACCAGTCTTTGTATCCGCCAAACGACGCCAACGCCTCCGGTTTTGCCAAACGATACCCCGTTATAACAGCAACTTTTTGGGCAATTTCCAATGTGTTGCCATAGTATTTGCCTTCAAAATCATAAAATATTTCCTCGCCCTGACTATGATATGCCACCACCAATTCAGGCTCTGTCTGTCTTGTAAAGCCGACCATGGCTTGCGTTTCCGGCTCGCTCTCACAACAGCAACCCGAATATCTTGTCGGGCCCGGCACAGGTGCGATGCTTTTCCATGCAGCATTATAGTTATGGTTTATATCCACACCGCGTACATTTGCCTGCCACGTTTGTTTAACGTTTGCGGTTTCACCGTGAAAATACCTTGAGTATTCGTCTTCCCAACCGTTCACAGCTATATCAACACCGTCCGGATTCACCATAGGCACAAACACCGCAGTTACAGTTTGCAAAAGCTTGTGTATATTCTCGCCGCAAACGCTTAAGCGGCTTTCAAAAGCGTCTGCACACGCATTTGCAAAACGCATGACCAACGCCGCTGTAAGGTATTCAAGTCCGTGATGTGCACCGTTAAACAGCACCTTTTTATCTCCGTTGCCGACAAATATTGCAAAAATATCTCTGCCTGAAACGCTTTTACCTATTGATGTTATCTTCACTCCGGCATAATTACGCCTTGCAAGCGACGATATATCAGCTGAAAGATTGGTATAATCATAACCCATAACATAAAGCCCTCCGGATTTACCGATTAATGCTTTATTATATTAGCTTATCTGCGGCTTTATGATGTATAAATAAAAAAGTTGCAACAAAAAGTCGTTCACAAAAGTTCGATCAGTTGCAGCTTGTTTTCAGCTTGAAATTTTAAAATTCTACAGCAACACGTCTTCCAGCCTGCGTTTCGGAACATGCAACACCTTGTTTTCATCTTCGTAATACTTAACATCATCTTTTATGTCCTCCGCCACAGATATTTGGTCTTTATGTCCCAACGCAATGATTGTGTGAAGGTAATATCTGTCGGACACATTCAGTATCTTTACAATTTCATCACGGTTTATTGCACCAAGCCAACATGTTCCTATGCCATAGCTTTCCGCAAGCATCATGATGCTTTGAGCCGCCGCTCCTATTTCCGCATAATCGCCACGCTGTTTTATATTTGTGTCTATAAACAGACAGATATATGCCGTCGGCTCCTGTCCTGCTTGCGGTGCTCCGTTCGGTGCAAGATATCCCGCCCATTTTATATGAGCGAATATTTTGCTGTTTGTTTCGGCTTCATCCACTATTTTAAGTTTAAGCGGCTGAAGATTAGCTCCTGTTGGTGCCATTCTGGCAACATCGGCAAGCTGAGCAAGAATTTGCGGATCTATCCTGCTTTGCTTGAATTTTCTTATACTTCTTCTGTTCATTAATAAATCGTAAGTGTTCATATTCCCTCAATTCGCTCTTGCATCGACATAATATACTGCATCTTCACAGGTTATTTTCCAAACAGGTACAGCTGTTGCGGAACGGTGGAAAATGCTGTTTGTGTCTTCTATATAATAACCCGCACTCAGGTCTTTTATAACAGTTTGACCGTCTTTATTGCGTTCGCCATCCGATATAAAATCAATCAGTACGCCTGCTATATTTTTTGTTTTTGCCTTGTTTGCGTTAAAATCGGTGTTATGGTTAAACCAACATCCCGACAGATATTGTATACCGTTTGAGGAAATATGCAGTTCTATAACGCTGCTGTATACAGGATAATCTTTTAACGCATCCATCAGCTTCAACTTGTACACATTGCCGGCATTTATAACTTCATACACATTGTTCTGAGTTGCCTTTATGCCGATTTTGGCAAGCTCATCAACCGCCTTCGCCTTAACGTTTCCGTCGGTTATATTTATCGATGCGTTCGGCATCGTATCGGTGAATGTAAAGCTGTCGGCATTAACAATTAAGGTTTTGCTGCCGTTCGTGTATGTGTTTTCATCAATTTCAGACGCATCTTCTCCAAGCAGACGCTTTGCAAAATCGTCATTGTTTTGCATGACGTTTTCCAGCTCCGTCATCAGCATGGTTTTTGGTCCCGATCTGATTATGTCTGTATTTATGTATATATTATTGTTTTCCAAAGTAGAAACGGTTGCGGAAATTATTTCCGGCGTTAAAGCATCGGAGGTTTTAACAGACACTATTAAAAATGCAGCAAGAAAAATATTAACAGCAAGAAAAAACAATATCAATATTGTTTTGGCTTTATTCCATTGCATTATTTTTACCTCCTCACTGTTATTTTACACCGTTTATTCCTGACTCGGTTCGGATTCGTTTATCTCAACCTTGTCAACATTTATATTCCATTGTGCTATGAACGTTTCTGTTTTATCGTCATATTTATACACGGGATATATATTCGATATAAATATTCCGTCTGCATTGTTGCCGCGGTATTGCTCAAACACGGCGTCCAGCGATTTATCCACCAACGCGGTGTCAACCTTATTTTCTGTATTATCGTAACGTCTTAAAAGATGGATATATTTCGTTATTGCACCCGACTGCACCTGCACAAACACCGAATTATCAACCTCAGGATTGGATTTGCCGCCGCTTAAATTAATCATCACCGCTGTGTTGTTCACCAGATAGTCAAACCGCATCTGCATATCCGCCCCACGCAGCACGCCGTCGTTATATGCCGGCGACTGCATCAGAGGATGATATATGCCGGCACTTTTTGACACCGCATCTATAAACTCCGACACCGCAAGCATCGTTTCAAAGCTTGACGCATTCTGCTTCACCAATTCTATCCCCGGCACACCGGGCTTTGCGTTGTATTCCACAACGCCGTTTTTATGAATTTTTAAAGTTGCGTTGTTTTCCACAAACACCATTGTTTCGTCTGCCTCGGTGTATTTGTTATAGGTGT
Source organism: uncultured Clostridia bacterium (assembly GCA_905233855.1). Taxonomy (GTDB): domain Bacteria; phylum Bacillota; class Clostridia; order UBA1381; family CAJOGA01; genus CAJOGA01. Next base: position 9,037 of record CAJOGA010000016.1, on the reverse strand, counting down.
TCGGATTTATTTTAAACGTTCTTAAAATTTTATAAATCACATTGTCGTCATACTCGTTGTTAGCTTTTAACACAGGGTTTTCGCCTTTTATTTCGTTCACTTCAACAGGCTCCAAAAAAATAGGCACGGCAGACTCAATTAAAATCCTCTGCCCCTCCACTTTCTTATCATAACCCAAGTCTGCGGAATAGGATATTAAATTTTCCTCGTCATTTTGTATGTTTTTAAATATGGTATCAAAATCAGCTTTGGCATACGGAATGTCAAATTTAAAATACCTGTTGGTTTGAATATCTTTTATATACACCGTAGCATTCGTTTTCACCGTATCGGAAAACGACACTATCATGCCCGAAAATTTGCTTACACTCCTTGCCACGGTTGAATCGTTCTTATTCATATACTGTGCAAACACGCCTGTATCGTAAGAGGTTATATAGTCAAGATACACCGATTTTGTTTTTAATGCGGACGCTACCTCCGCATCATCTGCCGCGATTCCGACATCTAAAGATGAAAATAATGCCGTCAATATCCGTTTAACCTGATAATCAACCGCATCATGCTGTGAATTTTTATTGGTTATGTAATAGCGTTGTTCGCCTCCGGCATTAACGATAACACGGTTCGGTACTGTCAAAACAGAATTTGACGCATTACCGGTACCGGACTTGGCAAACGGGTTGAGCTTTGATGCCAAATCCGCCACAGACGAAAATCTTGAATCAACAAAAAAATTATAGCCGTCAGGCCATAATTTTTCGTTTAAAGCTATTTTAAATGTTAAAACAAAGCTTGTTATTACAAGCAATGCAAGCACCAAACTTTTAAAGCGTTCTACCATACGAGCTCCATTCCCTTCAAAATGCAAAGCTATGGCTCATTATCTGAACATACTGAACAGGTTTAAAGTTATTTGGCTTAATTTATCCAGAGTTGAACGGCCGATACGTTTTATTGTTATTTTTTCTTCCTGAACAACACCGTTGCCGGCGTCTGCCGTTACCATTAAATTATTATCGCCTTCGTTAAGCACTACCGACACGCTGTAGAATCCGCTTGCACCCACTTTTGACACAAGTGCGGCACCGTTCTGATGTATAACGTCATATCCGCCGGATGCATTTTTTCTGTACACCTTAACAACACATCCCTCTTTTACCGACGCAGAGATAGTGTATGTTTTATCGGAGGTTGACGCCGAAAGTGTTTCAGGTCTTTTTATAAACATTAAGCCCTTTGTTCCGCCGGAGAATGAACCCGGAAGCGAATCGGCGGTTGCAGAGGCAACTGTGCAAAAACAAAAAACGGCTATCATAAATACGGTTACAAAGCTTATAATACGTTTAGCCATTGTTCTTTCCCCTTTCACAAATTCAATATAAAAAATGAAATAATTATTCTTTAAAAAAGCTGTTTTATAACGCTCTATTTTTACACTGTTATTGTACCACAATTAATGTTACAAAACCATTACAAGGCAATTAAGACACTGTAACATTATTTTAAAATTAAACATTAACCGACATTTTTTAACATATCTGTCTTACACATTCACAGGCAATCTTATAATAACCTCGCAGCCTTTATCGGTATCGCTGTTGATGGTTATTGTGCCTTTGTGTGCGTCAATTATTTCTTTTGCTATGGCAAGACCAAGTCCCGTTCCGCCCGTGGAGCGTGTGCGTGCTTTGTCCACCCTGTAAAATCTGTCAAATATATGCTGCAGATGTTCTTTTGGTATGCCCACGCCGTTATCCGTAACACGCACCATAACGTCGTTGTGTATAGTGTCTGTAGACACATCTATTCTTCCGCCGTCAGGCGTATATTTTATGGAATTGGACACAAGGTTTATAACCACCTGCTCTATTTTATCGCGGTCAGCCGTGATTATAGGAATATTGCCCGACGTTTTGTATGATAAAGTATGCTTATGGCTCTGTGCCTCAAACTTTAATTTTTCTGTAACACCGCGTGCAAGCTCGTCAATATCCACGCTTTCAGATTTAAATTCCGCCTTTCCATGGTCAAGCCGCGACAGCGTGAGCAAATCTTTAACTATTCTTGTCATACGGTCGGCTTCTGTGTCTATAACGCTTAAGAATTTATCCGACATCTCACTGTCTAAATCAGGCATTGAACGCAGAGTTTCCGCGTAGGATTTTATCGTAGTGAGCGGCGTCCTGAGCTCGTGCGACACATTTGCGACAAACTCCTTACGCGACGTTTCCAGCTTCTCCTGTTTTGTTATATCATGCAACACAACCACAATACCGTCGGTTGTTTCATTGTTTTCGTCCTTACTGAACGAAAATCTTGCAAAAGTGAATTTAATATAGTTATCGTTTATATTGAGCATTCTTTCAATCGGATTTGTTTGCTGCAGATACAAAAAATCGCCCAATGTTATTTCCGCATTTACAGATTTAAAGTATGTGTCAAAATCCGAAACATCTTTTTCCTGCACATTAAGCAGATGCTTTGTTTCGGTGTTTATATGCATAAGCTGTCCGTCGGAGTCAAACGCCAGCAACCCGTCGGTCATATTGTCAAATATAGTGTCCATCTTGGCTTTTTCGTTTTCTATCTGTGCCATAGTGGCGGACAATGTTTTTGCCATGTATCCGAAATTGTCCGACAAAATACCTATTTCATCGTTTGTTTTAATGCTTGGCATATTGTCAAACCGGCCTTCGGCAATCAACTGTGTGTGTTTTGTAAGATCTATTATAGGCTTGGTTATCGTCTGCGACAGGAAAAAGCCCATGATTATCGATATTACTATAGTGAAAATCAGCGTTTTTAATATTATATCAAAAATATTGTTCATTTCACGACGCATATCGTCCATGCTGTCTTTTATATATATTATATACGAGTTACCGTCGGCGGCATTTATCTTTACGGCATAGTCCATATAGTCGCTGCCGGAATACGTGTCCGCTCCGACGTTATACGACATTGCTTTTATTATATTATATGATTTTTCCAGCTTCTCTCCCAAATCTTCAGGACTGTCGCCTGCCACGTACTCGGCCGTCTTACCGTTCAGCACAAAAAAATGACGATACGAATCCAACCCAATAGCACCGGAATATGCTTTAATAACCGACACTATATACTCCGGGTCGGAATTTTGCGTAAGTCCCGACTCAAGATCCGAAATAAAGTTCTGCGTAAACACAGACTGCATTTGTGAAGTAAAATCATCGTTGTAAAAATTGCTTATTCCGCGTATTAAAAATATTCCCATTACAATAATAACAGCAACAACAACCAACACAAACATTGTTACTATTTTCCATCGGATACTTTTAAACATCAGCTCACACTTTCACTATTTGTTGAAATAATACCCAATACCGCGTTTTGTCATAATAAACGCAGGGGCACTGGGGTCATCTTCTATTTTTTCACGCAGACGTCGGACTGTAACGTCAACCGTTCGCACGTCGCCGTAATAGTCAAAATCCCAAACCTTTTCAAGAAGTGTTTCACGGGAAAAAATTTTATCGCTCTGTGTTGCCAGAAATTTCAGCAATTCAAATTCACGTTTGGTAACCTCTATTAAAACATTATCCTTCTTGACTTCATATCTGTCAAAGTTCATGGTAAGATTTCTGCATGTAAGCAAAGAATCATCGCTGTCTGAATGTGTTTCGTTTTCTATAGGCGTGCGTCTTAAATTAGCTTTGACACGTGCCAATATCTCACGCACCGAAAACGGCTTGGTTATATAGTCATCCGCACCAAGCTCCAAACCCAGAACCTTATCCACTTCTTCTTCTCTTGCCGTAATCATCAAAATAGGCACAGAAGCAGACTTTTCACGTATTTTTTTGCAAACGGTGAATCCGTCCATGTTGGGCAACATAACATCTAACAATATCAGGTCGGGATTTTCGTTCAATGCCTTTTCAAGTCCGTCAGCACCGTCATATGCACAAAGCGTGTCATATCCGTCTTTTTCCAGATTGAATTTTAATATTTCAACTATAGGAACTTCGTCATCAACTATTAAAATACGTCTTTTCACAAATACCCCCACCTTATCTGCATTTTTTAAATTACACTTTAGTAATATTGTATCAAATTATACCCGAATCTGCAACACATTTTTAAACATTTTTCAAAAAAACATCACTGTCCTCACTTCAAATTTGTGTTGATAAATACGGCATATTTTAGTATAATGACTTTATTGATTATATAATTTGCAAAGGATATGCTGAAAGATGAACGGAAAACACATCATCATAATAGGCGGCGGAGCAGGCGGTCTTATGAGTGCGATAGTTGCCGCAAGGGAGCTTGAAAAGCATTGCGTAAAAGCCGAAATAACCATACTTGAAAAGAACGACCGTGTGGGCAAAAAGCTTTTGTCTACAGGCAACGGCAGATGCAACATAACCAACATCAACGCTGATATTGACAAATATCACGGTTCAAACGTCAAGTTTGCATTAAGCGCCATAAAAAGCTTTTCTCCGTATGACGCCATCGGCTTTTTTGAAAGCATCGGCGTTTTTTGCAGAACAGAGGACGACGGCAAGGTGTATCCGATCACCAATCAGGCAGGAAGCGTGTTGGATCTGTTAAGACTGGAATGTAACCGTCTTAACATAAACCAAATATGCAATTTTTGTGCCGAATCCATTAAAATTGCCGCAAACGGCTTTGACGTTGTGTCATCGGACGGAAAGATAATACACGGCGACACGGTAATTGTTGCAACGGGCAGCTTAGCGGGCGAAAAAAGCCGCAGCACCAACGCAGGATACAAACTGCTGACAGATTTAGGTCATACCATCACGCCGCTGCACCCCGCACTTGTTCAGCTCAAGAGCGACAATAAATTCGTTAAGTCCATGTCCGGCATAAAGGTAAACGCAAAAGCCTCGGCTTATCTGAACAATGAAAAAGCACGCGAAGAATACGGCGAGGTACTCTTTACCGATTACGGCCTTTCCGGGCCTGCCGTGTTTGCGTTGTCGCGTCTTGCGTCCGAAAACGGCAAACTCGAAATCGCACTCGACCTTTTGCCCGACTACAACGCCGAAACGGTGTATAATTGGCTCACAGACAGACGCGCATCTCATCCTGATTGGGCACTGGAAGACTATCTTACAGGCATAGTTAATAAGCGGATAGGTCAGACGCTGATACGCAGTTTGAATATGTTTTCTCTGTCCGAAAAGGTGTCTTCCCTGAAACAAAACCATATCAAAGCCATTGCCGGAACGCTGAAGCATTGGCACTTTAACATAACAGGCACAATGCCGTGGCAAAACGCACAGGTTTGTGCGGGCGGTATTGTATCGGACGATTTTGACCCTAAAACCCTTCAATCAAAAAAGGTGAAAGGGCTGTATGCCGTCGGCGAGATTCTGGATATTGACGGCGACTGCGGCGGATATAACCTGCAATGGGCATGGTCGTGTGCCGCGGCGGCAGGCAAAGCTGTCGCACAAGCTATCACAGACATAAGGAAGGACGTCGTAAATTGATAAATATATGCGGAATAAAGGTTGCTCCGGACAAAACCGCGTCTTTAAAGACGCTCATCGCCAAAAAGTTAAAAACCGGCGAACAACACATAAAGTACTTTGAAATATGCAAAAAAGCAATAGACGCACGCAATAAATCCAATGTGTTTTATGTATATAATGTAAACGTGTGTCTTGATGAAGGCGAAGAAGATATTGTAAAAAAAAGCGGCGATACCGGCATAAAAATTGCCGAAGAGATAAATTTTGATTTTGTCAGAAATGTGTATAAAAGCAGGGACGGATATCCGCCAATAGTGATAGGTGCGGGCCCTGCGGGACTGTTTGCCGCATTAACGCTTGCCTATGCCGGTGCAAACCCTGTGCTTATAGAACGCGGCAGCGATGTAGACAAACGCACGCAGGACGTGCAAGCCTTCTGGACAAAAGCAAAGCTTGATACAAACTCCAACGTACAGTTCGGTGAGGGCGGTGCCGGAACCTTTTCCGACGGTAAATTGACCACAGGAATAAAGGATTTACGCTGCAACGCCGTATTAAAAACCTTTGTGCAATGCGGTGCACCCGAGGAAATATGCTATCTGGCAAAGCCGCATATAGGAACCGACAACCTGCGAACAGTTGTCAGAAATATGCGTCAGCTTATAATACAGCTCGGCGGAACAGTACGTTTTGACACGCAACTAACCGACATTGCGTTTGAAGACGGCACGCTCAAATCTGTAACCGTCAAACACGGCGACACCTTTGAAAAAATAACTGCATCGCACGTGATTCTGGCAATAGGACACAGTGCAAGAGACACCTTCAGAATGTTAAAGGAAAAAAACATTGTTATGGAACGCAAGCCGTTCTCGGTAGGTGCAAGAATAGAGCACCGTCAAACGCTTATAAGCAAATCACAGTACGGCAACTTTGAAAGCCAACTGCCTCCGGCAGATTACAAGCTGAACATACGTCTGCCGGACGGCAGAGCGGCATACACCTTTTGTATGTGTCCCGGCGGAACGGTTGTTGCCGCAAGTTCTCAGGAAAACACCGTTGTTACCAACGGCATGAGCGTGTATAAACGCGACGGCGTCAATGCCAATGCGGCACTTTTGGCAGAGGTATATCCGTCCGATTTTGCCGGCGACGACGTTTTGGCAGGTATGCTGTTTCAGGAAGATCTGGAGCAGAAAGCGTTTGTGCTGGGCGGAAGCAGCTACAAAGCACCTTGTCAGACTGTTTGTGATTTTTTAAACAACAAACCGTCGTCTGATTTGCAGGATGTTGTGCCAAGCTATATGCCCGGTGTTACTCTTACAAATTTAAAAGATATTTTACCGCCATTTGTATCAAGCACAATGGATGCGGCAATCATACAAATGGACAAAAAGCTGCACGGTTTTGCATACGGCGGTGCGGTATTGACCGGAGTGGAAACACGCTCATCCTCACCCGTACGCATTTTGCGAAACGAAAACCTGCAGTCTTTAAGCGTTAAGGGACTGTATCCGTGCGGCGAAGGTGCCGGATATGCCGGAGGCATAATGTCTGCGGCGGTGGACGGTATACGCTGTGCACAAAAAATAATAGAGGAGACAGTTAAATGACCAAAAAAACTTTATATGTAACCGATTTGGACGGTACTTTGCTGAATTCGTCGCAACAGCTTTCACAATACAGCAAAACCGCAATAAACCGCTTGATAGATAAGGGCATCGTGTTCAGCGTTGCAACAGCACGCTCAATAGCAACCGCTTTACCGATTTTGCAGGATTTACATTTTAACGTACCTATCATTTTAATGAACGGAGTATTTATATACTCTCCTATGGAAAATAAATATCTGCACACGGAAACCATCCCGGCTTATCAGGTTGGAAAAATTGTTGAAATAATGAAAAATCACAGTGCAAACTGCTTCGTTTACGGTCTGCGTGATAAAAACAGCGTGGTTTTAAACGCATATCACAATAAACTGCACAGCGTACTTCAAGAGGAATTTTACCTCTCACGCATGGTAAGCAGTGCAAAAAAATTCATAGAAACAGATAATTACTCTTTTGACTACGAAAAAGACATTGTATATTTCACAACGGTGGACACATACGAACGTACAAGCGTTATATACGATCAGCTCCAAAGCATAGAAGGTATAACGGCCGTGCTTTACAAAGACATTTACAGCAAAGACGGTTGGTTTTTGGAAATTTCAAACGCAA
>CAJOGA010000016.1:0-1283 GCA_905233855.1 uncultured Clostridia bacterium | reverse complement strand
AGATAGTTGCATTCGGCGACAACTACAACGATATTAAGATGTTTGAAAACGCAGACTATGCCTATTGCGTTGAAAATGCCGCCGACGATGTTAAACAGGCGAGCGACGAGGTAATCGGTCAATGCAAAGACGATGCCGTGGCACACACATTAGAAAGGATTTTCACAGTATGAAGGACTATATTTTAAAAAATTTCGACGTTGACAAAAAAGTTCTGGACTTGGTTTTTGACGTTGAAGCACAATGCAAAGATAAATTTGAAAAAGCCGATAAAATCGCCGGCATCAACCAGATGAAGGTGTTAAAAGCGTTTGCGGACAACAAGGTTTCGGAGGCACACTTTGCCTATACCACAGGCTACGGTTATGACGATTTGGGCCGCGACACGTTAGACAAAATATACGCACAGGCGTTCGGAGCGGAGGACGCCATAGTCCGCCACACAATAATCTCCGGCACACATGCCCTGTCAAGCGCATTGTTCGGTGTGTTGCGTCCGGGCGACTGTCTGCTTGCGGTTACCGGCAAACCGTACGACACTCTTGAACAGCTTATCGGCATAAGCGGCAACGCAAGCGGTTCACTTAAAGATTTTGGCATAAACTATGTGCAGGTGGATTTAAAAGAAGACGGAAGCGTGGATTTTGAGGGCATAAAAAAAGCGATAGAAGAGCATCCGAACGTTAAAATGGCAATGCTCCAACGCTCCAAAGGCTACGACTGGCGACCTACTCTTTCGATTGATGATATAGAAAAGCTTGTAAGCTTTATTAAAAGTATTCGTTCCGATATAATTTGTTTTACAGATAATTGTTACGGCGAATTTATAGAAGAAAGAGAGCCTACGCAAGTGGGAGCCGACCTTATAGCCGGTTCGCTTATCAAAAATCCCGGCGGCGGCCTTGCCCCAACCGGCGGATACATAGCCGGCAGACGTGATTTGGTAGAGCTTGTCTCTTCACGCGTAACAAGCGTGGGCATAGGAAAAGAGTGCGGCTGCAGTTTAAATGTTAACCGAAGTTTTTATCAGGGCTTTTTTATGGCTCCGCATGTTGCATCGCAAGCACTCAAAGCAGCAATTTTGTGTGCCGGAGTGTACGAAAAGCTTGGTTTTGACGTCATTCCGAAAATGGATGATGACAGAAGCGATATAATTCAGGCAATACGATTCGGAAAACCCGAGCTTGTTATAGGCTTCTGTCAGGGCATACAAAAAGGTGCTCCGGTAGACGCATATGTAACGCCTTTGCCTTGGGATATGCCGGGGTATCAATCGCAGGTTA
>CAJOGA010000015.1 GCA_905233855.1 uncultured Clostridia bacterium | reverse complement strand
GCTTGGATTATCTATAACAGCTTGCAACATTTGTGCGGATGCATCAGGAGGCGAACCGCCTTGGTCGCCTGTGCCGTGATATCTGTATGCGGCATACAAACCTGAATGGATTCCGTTACGTTTGATATATCCCAAAATACCTTTGTTATTTCTCTCCGTTTCGCTGTTACGCAAATCAAGAGGTATATCTTTGTCATCATTAAAGCTGTTGCCGTATGGGCCCGGTTGCAAAGCAACCATGACGGAATTGCCGTCAGTTCCTGCCCATTTACCCAAGTCCATACCGTTAAGGTCATTTCTGTCAAATGAATTTTCTGCTACGCTACCATTACTGTTATATTTCGGAGTACCGTTACCCCATGAAAGCTTTTGTGTTGAAAAACCGTTAAGCCCCATATGTGCCGCAATAGACGGCAACGATTTACCAAACCCAAAGCAATCCGGCAGGAAAAGATCGGTGCTCGTTTTGCCGAATTCACGTTCAAAGTAACCGTTTCCGTAAAGTATGTTACGCATGAGTGCTTCGGATGACGGTACGTTAACATCGCCTGCTTCCCATGATGAGCCCGCCACATTCCATTGACCGCTTGCAACATAATTTTTTAATTGTTCATACTGCTCCGGATAATATTCCTTTATCAGCTTATACCTGAATGCACCTTCAAAATTAAACTTATAGTCCGGATATTTTTCAAACAATGCAAAGTTATTATTGAAAGTTTTAGGCAAGTGTTTATTTATTGTGTCCCGCACTGTCCAGTTCCACTGTGTGTCAAGATGAGCATCCGCAACGGTGTATAATGTTGCGTTTTCCATCTTTGAAAGGTCTAACCAGTTCTCATCTCCAACTGCCGCATGAGCACCCGAGGTGAGTATAACGCCAGCAATCACCAAAGATAATGATTGTTTTGATGCTGCAATTAACTTTTTCATTTTCATAAAAGCCCTTCTTTCTGTAATGTTAATATGTTAAATAACAATCATACTTGTTTTTGTGTGGATTTTCTTACCACTATTTTAGGACTGCACGCTATTTTTTCGCACACAGAATTGTCTTCTAATTTCTTCATAAGTACGCAAGCGGCCTTATTGCCTATTTCGGTGAGCGGTTGGTCTATTGTTGTAAGCTCGGGATAAAGATAATTCGCATAGTCGCTGTTTTCGTATGATATAACGCCTATCTCATCAGGCACATTTATATTCAGCTTTATAGCCGCCTTCAACACAGTCATACATCTTCTTGCATTGCCGACAAAAGCGTCGTACTTACCGCTTTTTAATACTTTAATCATATTTTTCAGTATAGCTTCATCATCTTTTACATCGGAAAAATCATATAATACATCAAGCGTTTTTCCACATTCATCAACGGCCCGTTTGCAGCCTTGCAATCGTTCCTCTTCGGCAAATATTCTGTTTTTTATAGGATACATATACGCAACCTTGGAGTATCCCATTTCCATCAGGTGTTTGCCTGCCATATACCCGCTTTCGACAAAGTCAACATCAACACAGCTTATGCCGTCCACATCTCTGTCTCCGCTGACACAAACAAAAGGTATATTATTATTTTCCAACTCATAAACTACTTTTTTATTCTGTTCGGATTCTATTCTTGAAATAATAATCATGCCGTCTATTCTGTTTTGGAGATAGTATTTCATATAGTCTTTTGTGCCGCTTGAATCTTCTGCTCCGGTACATATCATTATTCCGATATCATTTTTGGTACAAACTTTTTCAATTCCTTCTATCGGCTGAGAAAACATAAACGTTCCTATACCCCAAAAAGACAAAACACCAATAATGCCTGCACGTCCGTTTTTCATATTTCTGGCATTGACATTCATTCTGTAGTTAAGCTTTTTGGCAATGGACAACACACGTTCTTTTGTTTCCTTGCTTATTGTTCTTCCCGGAGTGTTATTAAGTACATACGACACAGTTGTTTGTGAAACACCCGCCAATTTTGCAATATCAACACTTGTTATATTTTTCTTTTCCATAACCACACACCCTATACTTAATAAATAATCTATACATACGTATATCCTATGTGATTATTATATAAAGTATAAAGCTTTTTGTCAATACCCAAATTGAAAAAATTATTTTTAGCTTTTTATTGAAAAAAAATAATGAATTTGACACAGGTATATTTTTGTGATACAATTTAATAAAACAATAACTGACGAGGTATACAAAATGAAAATAAAAGAGTCTGCAGAAAACTATCTTGAGGCAATTCTGATACTTAACAAAAGGCTCGGATATGCACGCAGCATTGACGTTGCCAACTATCTCGGTTTCTCAAAACCAAGTGTATCGGTCGCTATGAAAGCATTCAGGGAAGACGGATATATTACCGTTGGAAATGACGGCAGTTTGCTGTTGACAGAAAAAGGTAAAGAAGTGGCTGAACGTATGTATGAACGTCATCAGCTTCTTATAAAAGCTCTGGTTGCAATAGGCGTAGACCAAGATATTGCCGAACATGACGGCTGTTTGATTGAGCACGATATCAGCAATGTAACTTTTCAAAAGATAAAAGAATATTTGAATAAAAACGGCATTTATTAATATACGTTATTTATCGAAAAATCCTCCTTATTTGATTTTAAGGAGGATTTTTATTTTCGGCACATACAAATGTATTTATACGATTAAACATGTTGATTATTATGTAATATTATCCGAGTTGAAATATAAAAATTATTAAATCGGTCAGTTAAGCTGCATAACAGAATTATTTATTATATCCTCTATTTCTTCAATAGACATTTCCAATGCAAGATGTATTTCGCTTTCAAAAATTTGCTTTGCATTATTCAGCATTTTTCTCTCGCTTGTAGACAGGCCTTTTATTTTGTCTAAAAACATAAGCCCCTTCACAACCGTCATAACATCCGAAATGTTACCTGTTTTTATCTTTAAAGCATTGGTTTTATAGCGCTTGCTCCAGTTGTTTTCCGGATTCGGTAAATAGTTTTTTAATTCTTCCAGAACATCGGTTGCCCTATCTTTGGATATTATAGGACGCAAACCTGTTTTATCGCAATTAAGCATAGGTATCATAAGCTTCATATTATTAAGAGAAAGCTTTAAAGTATAATATTTATGTGTCTCTCCCAGTATGTCTTTATCTTCTATTGATTCTATCACACCGGCTCCATGCATAGGGTATACAACTTTATCTCCTATTTCATACATAAATAAAACCTTCCTTCTTGTTTTATATTATACCACAGCATGAAATAAAAGTAAATGACACAATTCAACGAAAAATAACAAAAAATGTGTTCAATTTGATAATAAAAATGACGGACAGAGCTTAAAAAGTCTATCCGTCTATAAAATTTTACCTACATATTTTTTCTCATCTGAGCCAACGCTGATTTTTCCAGCCGCGATACCTGTGCCTGAGAGATGCCTATTTCATCTGCCACCTCCATTTGTGTGCGTCCTTGGAAAAATCTCAGATTAAGGATGTGTTTTTCCCTGCTTGTGAGGCTTTTCATCGCCTCATTTAATGCAATGTTTTCTAACCATACATTGTCGGTGTTTTTATCGTCACACAACTGATCCATAACAAACACGTTATCTGTTCCGTCATGATACACCAGCTCAAACAACGATATCGGGTCGGATATGGCATCCAAAGCAAACACCAATTCCTGTTTTGATATATTAAGCTCTTTGGCTATTTCCTCCATACTGGGTTCCCTTGCGTTATCATTTACAAACCGTTCTTTTGCCTGCAATGCTTTATAAGCTATATCACGCAAAGAACGGCTGACTCGTATAGAATTGTAATCACGCAGATATCTGCGAACCTCGCCAATGATCATCGGTACAGCATAAGTGGAAAATTTTACCTGATGCTTTAAATCGAAATTGTCGATAGACTTGATAAGTCCTATACAGCCAACCTGAAACAAATCATCTATGTTTTCGCCGCGATTATTAAACCGCTGTATAACGCTCAAAACAAGTCTCAAATTTCCGTTTATAAACTCTTCTCTGGCCGCGGCATCGCCCTGTTTTATTCTTTCAAACAGTTTTATCTTTTGTTCGTTTGTTAAAATTGGAAGCTTTGCGGTGTTAACTCCGCAGATTTCAACTTTATTGATCATTTTTAAGCAACCTCCGGCAATAGTCTTTCAATAGTAATTATTGCCGTTTACATTGCTTTAAATACTGTAATATTATGTCATTTTAAGCATTTCTTTTTTTAGTCTCACAATAATACGCTTTTCCAAACGCGATATGTATGATTGGCTTATGCCAAGCATGTCTGCAACTTCTTTTTGCGTACGTTCTGTGCCGTTATTCAGTCCGAACCGTAATTTTATAATATTCTTTTCGCGTACGCTCAACTTATTCATGGCAGTCCTGAGCAATTCTTTGTCAACTTCATCTTCAATATCGCGATAGATAATATCGCTTTCAGTGCCTAATATATCAGATAACAGCAGTTCGTTTCCGTCCCAGTCGATATTGAGCGGTTCATCTATAGACAAATCGGTCTTTGAATTAGAGTTTTTCCGTAAAAACATTAATATTTCATTTTCAATACATCTTGACGCATATGTGGCGAGTTTAATATTCTTGTCGGGTTTAAATGTATTTATCGCTTTTATAAGCCCTATTGAACCTATTGATATCAAATCTTCCAACGCTATTGCCGTATTTTCAAACTTGCGTGCTATATAAACCACAAGTCTCAGATTACGCTCTATCAAGGTTGCTCTCACCTGCATATCATTATTTGAAAGACGCATAAGCAGCTCCGCTTCTTCGCTTGGTGTTAACGGAGGGGGCAAAACCTCGTTAGAGCCTATGTAATATATCTCGTTGTCATGCATGCCGATACCGTTGACAAAACAAGCCAGTTTAGTTTGTAAAAACATTTTAAAATCCGCAATCATGCTATTCCCTCCATTGAGTTTTTGTAGTTGTATTATACAACACTGCCAGTACAAAAAAATGTCATAATTGCGTGTCGAAAACATGATTATATCGACAAAGTGTATCAGATTATACAATTGGTAAATATTATCATTTTTTCCATTTAATTTACAAATAAGTCTTGCAAAATAATGTAATATATGGTAAAATCTGTATGTTGTTGCGTTATGCGTAACACATATTGAATATTTTTGTCAGGAGTTGTATATATGGATAATCACATTTCAGTTTTATTGGCAGACGACAGCAAGGATTTTTCTAATTATCTGGCAGACCACATAAGTGTGCAACCGGATATGAAGGTGGTAGGCACTGCGTATGACGGCAACGAGGCTTACGAAATGATTCTGCAAACAAAACCCGATGTTGTCATTTTAGATATGATAATGCCACATGTCGACGGATTGGGCGTCTTGGAGCGTCTGAATAACACCTCTATGGCACATAAACCCATTTGTATTATGTTGTCAGCGGTAAATCAGGAAAAAATCACCATGCGGTCGGCACAGTTGGGTGCTCAATACTACATGGTGAAACCTTTTGAAGCAGATACGATTACTGAACGTATACGTCAATTAGCAGGCAACAAAGTGTACAATAAAGAAAGAACGTTCAAAGACAACGGATTAACAGGAGCAGGGCAAGCATCCGTTTTGCCTGTTGTGAATAAAACGGCGGATCTGGAAAGTATCGTTACCGATTTTATACGCGAAATAGGTGTGCCGGCTCATATTAAAGGATATCAGTATATACGAACCGCTATTATAATGGTTGTGGAAAATATGGAAATGATAAATTTTATAACAAAACAGTTATACCCTTCTATCGCAAAACAATATTCAACAACCTCCAGCAGGGTTGAACGTGCCATACGTCATGCGATTGAGGTTGCATGGAACAGAGGACATTCCGAAGTTATTGACGAAATATTCGGTTACACCATTCACACCGGTCGCGGCAAACCGACTAATTCGGAATTTATTGCAATGATCGCAGATAAAATCCGCTTACAGTTAAGATGATTTGAATACGGATAATTTCACCGACAATTAAAAAGGGCGTGTCTCAAAAAGTGATATTTCACATAATTGAGTCAACGCCCTTTTTGAATATCGAATAATTATTTAAGCATTAAATCGCAAACAAGGTTTCCAAGCTCCGACGGATTGTCAACCGAAAGGCCGCTGATAAGCCTTGCTTGTGCATACAGAATTTTAGCATACTTTTTAAGTTCGTCTTTATCTGTTTCAAACATATCTTTCATTTTTTGTGCGATAGGATGATTTATATTTATCTCAAGCACAAGCTCCGCACGAATTACGCCCTCCTCGGCTCCCGGCATCTTATTAAGCGTTTTTTCCATGCCCATAGATATTTCGCCTTCGCTTGAAAGACATGCAGGATGATCTTTTAATGTATTGGTAAATTTGACGCTATGCAGGTTATCGTTAATGCTTTCTTTAAGAAAATCAAGCAGCTCCTTTGCGTCTTCATTTTCCTTTTTTATACTTTCCTTCTCTTCATCCGTTGCAAGATCTATATTGTCTTTGCATACGTTTACAAAAGCTTTATCATTGTACACACCAAGCACTTGCAGCGCGAACTCGTCCACGTCTTCGGTTAAATACAAGACTTCGTAGCCGCGGCTTATAACCGATTCAACTTGAGGAAGAAGCGATATTTTTTCAACGCTGTCGCCTGTTGCAAAATATATATTCTTTTGATCTTCCGTCATTTTCCCGACATACTCTTTTAATGTTTTAAGTTCGTCGCCTTCAGAAGTTTTGAACATAACAAGGTCAGCCAAAACATCTTTGTGCATTCCAAAATCACTGTAAAGGCCCCATTTGAGTTGTGTGCCGAAAGCAGAATAGAATTTGTTATAATTCTCACGCTCGTTTTCCAGCATTTTTTTCAATTCGGATACAATTTTCTTTTCTACAGCTTTTGCTATGGCTTTAAGCTGTCTGTCCTGTTGAAGCATTTCACGTGAAATGTTCAACGACAAATCAGAGCTGTCCACCAAACCACGCACAAAGCTGAAATAATCCGGCAATAAATCCTTGCACTTGTCCATAATAAGCACGCCGCTTGAATAAAGCTGCAAGCCCTTTTCATAATCCTTGCTGTAGTAGTTAAAAGGTGCGTGCGACGGTATAAACATCAATGCTTCAAAGTTGACTCCGCCCTCTGTTTTCTGTCTGATAACCTTAATCGGGTCTTCATAATCATAAAATTTTTCTTTATAGAAATTTGCATATTCTTCATCAGTAACGTCTTTCGCATTCTTTTTCCAAAGAGGGATCATACTGTTAAGCGTTTTATCTTCAGTTACTGTTTCATACTCTTTATCGCTTCCCTCTTTAAGCTTTTGCGACGATGTCATCATGCGTATAGGATAGCGGATATAATCGCTGTATTTTCTTATTAAAGTACTGATTTTATAATCATCAAGATAATCAGAATACTTAACATCTTCGGTATCTTCTTTTATTGTGATGATAATATCCGTTCCTGTGCCTGCCTTATCACACTCTTTAATTGTGTATCCGTCAGCGCCGGACGATTCCCAAACATACGCAGTATCCGCTCCGTGAGCACGGCTTTTCACCAATATATTGTCCGCAACCATAAATGCAGAGTAAAAGCCCACACCAAATTGTCCTATAATATCAATTTCGGATTTTTCCTTGTTTTGAGGATCGTTCTTGAAATCAAATGAGCCGCTCTTTGCTATAACGCCAAGATTATTTTCCAACTCGTCCTGCGTCATACCGCAACCGTTATCGGAAATAGTGAGTTTTCTGTTTTCTTTGTCAAGCGTGATGCGAATTTCATAATCTTCACGCTTTGTTTTTATTGTGCTGTCGGTAAGCGAACGAAAATACAGCTTATCTATCGCATCGCTTGCATTTGAAATAAGTTCTCTCAAAAATATTTCTTTATTGGTATAGATGGAATTAACCATCATATCAAGCAACTTTTTAGATTCTGTTTTAAATTGTTTCTTTTGCATTTCAAATTCCCCTTTTTATCTTTTGTGCATAGGCACGTATTCTTTCCTTTCAGACAGTGTTTTGTATGCCGGACGTATAATTTTGTTTGCCGATACTATTTCCTCAATTCTGTGTGCACTCCAACCCACAGCTCTTGCAATAGCGAACAGAGGCGTAAACAACTGTTCCGGTATGCCCATCATTTCATACGCAAAACCGCTGTAAAAATCTACATTCGGGCTGACACCTTTAAATATCTCTCTCTTTTGAGCAATAAGCTTTGGTGCACTCTTTTCTATAACTTCATACAGATGCAATTCCTTTTGGCAGTTTTTTTCTTTGGCAAGGTTTTGTACAAACTCTCTTAAAACCTCTTCTCTCGGGTCGGACAGTGAGTACACAGCATGTCCCATACCATAGATAAGGCCGCTTTTGTCAAAGGCTTCTTTATTCAAAATTTTACTTAAATATGCCTCAACTTCATCATCGTCGGTTATATCCTTAACGTTGTCCTTAATATTTTTTATCATATTCACAACCTTGATATTTGCCCCGCCGTGACGGTTTCCCTTCAAAGAACACAACGCCGCTGCAGTTGTGGCGTAAGTGTCAGAGCCGGCCGATGTAACAACTCTTGTGGTAAAGGTAGAATTATTTCCGCCGCCATGCTCCATATGCAAAAGCAAAAGTATATTTAAAGCTTCAGCTTCGATAGAAGTATATTTTTTATCGCAGCGTAACATTCTTAAAAAATTTTCCGCAACAGACAAAGAGCTGTCCGGTCTGTGAATATACATGCTTTCGTCATTTTCGTAATGGTTATATGCATGATAACCGTACACAGCAAGCATAGGCAAAACAGCTATTATTCGCATACACTGACTTATAACATTGCCAACATCCAAATCGGTTGCGTGTTTATCGTATGTTGACAGCGTGAGCAGGCTTTTGGTCATGGAATTCATAATATCGCCGCTTGGTGCCTTCATTATTACATCACGGGTAAAATTCGACGGAAGCGACATACAGTTTGCCAACTCTTTTTGAAACTTATCAAGTTCATCTTTATCCGGCAAAACCCCAAAAAGCAAAAGATAAGCCACTTCTTCAAAAATGTATTTCTTATCTTCGTTTTTAAATATCAAATCTTTAATATCATATCCACGATAATAAAGCTGACCGTTACACGGCGTCTGTACTCCGTCTTTTTCTTCAAACGCAACAATTTCGGAAATGTTTGTAAGTCCGGCTAAAACGCCTTTTCCATTGATATCACGCAATCCTGCTTTAACTCCGTATTGTGAAAACAAATCCTTATCTATGGCGTTATTGTTTCTGCAAAGTATTTCTTTTTCGGCAACATATTTTTGAAGCTCTGTTAATTTGTTCATACATATGCCTCCTTATTTTTTATTTGTCAATATGTACGTTAAGATGCGGATATGTCATTTCTATATTGTGCTCGTCAAAAACAGTTTTAAGCTTTGACACGGTTGAAAAATACACATCCCAATAGTCTGACGATTTTGTCCATACGCGGAGAAGATATTCTATACTGCTGTCTCCGTATTCGCTCACCGTTGCAAACGGTTCAGGCTCATCAAGTATTTTTTCGCTTTCGGCGGCTTTTAAAAGTGCATCAATCACGGCTTTACTGTCCGCATCATACGATGCCGCAACTGTTATATCTATCCTTCGTGTGCCGAGTGCGGTATAATTTACTATTTCCGATGCCACAACAGCTTTATTGGGAATAGATACAATTTTATTGTCCAGCGTTGTAAGCTTGGTATAAGCGATGCTTATTTCGGCAACTGTGCCTGCTTGTCCTGCAATTTCAACGTAATCGCCGGAAGCGAACGGCTTTGTGTAAATGAGTGTGAAACCACCTATTACATTGCTTAACATATCCTGCAACGAAAGTGAAACTGCAAGAGTAAGCACGCTTGCGAGAGCGACAACACCTGTTACATCAATTCCGAGAGATGACGCTATAATAAGAATGAGTAAAATATACATTACCGTTCTTGCCACTGTTTTGAGCAGGCTGTGTGCAGCTTTTTCCATTTTGGATTTATTCAAAAATTTTTCCAAGGCTTTATTTACAATATGAATTATTAATAAGCCTATAACGGCAATGATTACAATCTTAAAAATGTTGCTTGCAATATTAAATCCTTTTTCCGACGCAAGTTCCATAATCTTGTTCGATAAATTCATATCAAATTCCTCCTGACAACGTTATTTAACGTTCAATTTTTATACGTTACAACAGCTCAAATATTCGTATAATGCCGTGTCATAACACAAATACATATTATCATGATTTTGAGTAAATATCAATACGAAAAAAGCAAAAGCCCCGACTTAGTCATCGAGGCTTTGATTGAACTAATCTTCTGTTTATTCCTTATTTTCTTCTTGTGCTTCGCTGTAGCTGCTGAAATCGCTGTATAACGGTTTTGTGCTGTAAGCACCGGTGCCGTTTGCTTTGTTGTATCCTCCCACAGCAGGATAACCCTCGGCAGGTTTTGTGTAGGAGCTGTTTTTCGGTCCGGAGGAATGATGTCTGCGTGAAGGCTTATGATATTCATTTTTTACCGCTATAACAACTCTTCTTTCAGGTTCATCGCCTATGCTGTATGTTGTTATCTTTTCATAGTTTTGAAGAGTTGAATGAATTATTCTGCGTTCATACGGACTCATTGGCTCCAAAGTGAACTTTCTGCCGTTTTTCTCAACCTTTTCAGCAAGCCTTTTCGCAAGTTCCTCCAAAGACTCAAGACGTTTTGCTCTGTAGCCTTCGGTATCAACCGTAACTTTTTTGTATTTTTCCTCGCCTGCATTCTGATTGACAACCAAGCTGGTAAGGTATTGCAAAGCGTCCAATGTATCGCCTCGTTTGCCTATTACAATGCCCATGTTATCACCAAAAAGTTCTATAGCAACAGAGTCTTTGGTTTGTGTTTCTTTTATTTCTATGTCAAGACCCATTGCATCAAACACGCTTGACAAAAATTCAACCGCACTGCTTTTTTCTGATTCTTTTTCCTTAACGGTAACACGGACAACAGCATCGCGTGCACCCATACCTAAAAAGCCTTTTGCACCCTCGTCCAATACCACGTATTCCACGTCATCTATTGTTACATTCAACTCTTTAAGAGCTGCTTCAAGAGCATCATTTACGCTTTTTGCGTTTTTTTCTATCTGCTTCGGCTGCGAGGTATCCTTCAACATCAACATCCTCCCCTTTTCTTTTCATTATGAATTCTATTACACGTTGCTGCAATATTTGCATAACGTTACTTACTATCCAGTATAAGCCCATTCCGGTAGGCAGGGTGAAAGTAATAAAGCCTGTCATTATAGGCATCATATACGTCATGGATTTTGACATATCTGCGGCAGTATTCTCGCTGTTGGCATTCGCTCTTTGTGCATCTTCTTTGCTCGGTTGCATAAGTTTGGACGATAACCATGTTGTAAACGCAGCCAATAACGGTATCAAAACCAATGCCAAAGTTCCCAATGTAGGAATAAGCCCTTGTTTTATAGGCGTTACAACACTGCTCGGAAAAGCAGATAAATCCATTCCGAAAAAGTTGAAATTAACAAAAAACTCATCAAATCCAACGGTAGGTCCGTATTTGGACACTACAATCTGTGCTCTGTTATACAGAGTTTCGGCTGTCATTGAGCCGTATTTTTCAAATGTGCCGCCGGTTTGTGCAAATTTTGTTATAAGCATGTTTAACTTATCAACGACACCGGCATCAGTCAGGCGGATATTTAAAAGATATGTCAACGGTCGGCTTATAACCTGGTATAAGCCTATTAATATAGGAAACTGCAACAGCATAGGCAAACACCCGCCCAACGGATTTATCCCGTTT
This sequence comes from uncultured Clostridia bacterium, assembly GCA_905233855.1. Classification (GTDB taxonomy): domain Bacteria; phylum Bacillota; class Clostridia; order UBA1381; family CAJOGA01; genus CAJOGA01. The sequence continues at coordinate 13,816 of CAJOGA010000015.1, read as the reverse complement.
TCCTGATACAGTTTTGACATTTCTTTTTGTAATTTTTCTTTATCATTAGCATACTTAGCTTGCAATTCAGTCAATAAAGGCTGAATGCGTTTTTGTTTTTCCATTGATTTTTGGGACTTATAAGTAAGCGGAAAAAGGATCAGTTTTATAAGTATGGTAAATATAATTATCGACCAACCGTAGTTGCCTACAAAACCGTATATAGTACGAAGAATAAATCCCAAAGGCTGTGTTATCAATGTGGAAAAAATGTTCATTAATTAATAATCCTCCTAAAATATGAGACATAAAGCAAAGCGTGAAGATATTTTTATTTAACAGGGTCGTATCCGCCTCTTGAAAAAGGATTACAACGCAAGATCCGCCAAACAGACATTATGCCGCCTTTTACAACACCGTAACGCAAAACAGCCGTATAGGCATATTCCGAGCAGGTTGGTATAAATCTGCACGACGGCATTCGCTTTAAATGCGAAAGATGTTTTCTGTAAAAATCAATAGATTTCAAAACCATTTTTTTAGGTAAATCTTTTAGCATATTTAATCCTTTGATTTTAAAAACGGGTAGGTTATTCATCAAGCAAGTTGCAATTACGCATTGCATATCCCAAGTCTTTATACATCTGATCAAATGTTTTTCCGACTGCCCGTTTTCTTGATACGATTACTATATCATATCCCACTTTAACATTCAGTTCGTATTTTCTGTAACATTCGCGTACAAGTCGCTTTATTCTGTTTCTTGTAACAGCGTTCCCTATCATTTTGCTGACAGTTATACCCAAACGCGTACCCGCAAAATGACGGTTTTTTAAAGCATACACAACAACATACGAGCCGGCAGAATTTTTTCCGCGTGAATACACACGTTTAAATTCTTTATTAAGCTTTAAAGAAACAGTATGTATCATTGCGTCAAACCACTCCGACATCAAATTTTATTATATAAAAAGCTTATTATATAAATTAAGGCAAAAAGCCTTCGCTTTCTGCCCACACTTTATTTTGTGTTGCTATGCTATTTGCTTTCCACACTACGCGGTTAATTTCCTACGTCCCTTAGCCCTTCTGTTGGACAATACTTTTCTTCCGTTAGCAGTTCTCATTCTTTTTCTGAAACCGTGAACCTTTTTTCTTTGACGCTTTTTAGGTTGATATGTTCTAAGCATGTGCTACACCTCCTATATATAAAAACAACTGATAAAGTTGATTTATTAATCTGATTTTTTCAAGGTCTTTAAAACCCAAATCGCCTATTTATTATACAAGTTTCAATTAACTTTGTCAATACTTTTTATTCTAATTTTTGCTAAAACATTTATCCGCAACATATACGCATAGTTTTTTGAGACAGATATTATTTTTAGTTGACTAAACATGCTGTCATGGTATATATTGGTATTAATACAATTTGTGAAAGGATTTTCAAAATGACAAAAGACTTATTTTTATCATTGATAAACTCCAAAACTGTTTTTCTTGACGGTGCAACCGGAACTCAGCTTCAGGCTCACGGGATGCCGTTCGGACAGCCTACCGAAGAATGGGTGCTTCAAAATCCGGATGTTTTAAAATCAATACAATCGGAATATATAGCCGCAGGCTCTGATATAATTTACGCTCCTACCTTTAGTGCAAACAGAGTGAAACTGCAAAACTCGCCTCTTGGCAACAACATATACGAGACCAACAAGCAGCTTGTCTCTTTAACAAAAGATATTTGTGCTAATGCCTTGGTTGCAGGCGATGTGTCCCCTATAGGCAAGATGCTCAGCATGGAAATGAACATGGCTGAATGTATTGATGTTTACAAAGAACAGATAACCGCACTGTGTGAAGCAGGCGTTGATCTTATTGTTGCGGAAACAATGATAGACATTGCCGAAGCAAGAGCCGCCGTTATTGCAGCACGTCAGGTGTGTGATTTGCCCGTTATATGCACAATGGTGTTTGATGAGAGTATGCGTTGTACAGGCGGAACAGACGCTCTGACGGCTATGGTGATTCTGCAGAGTGAAGGTGTGTCTGCATTCGGTGCCAACTGCGGAACAGGACCGGAAACTATGCTCAAGCTTATTGACACTATTGCTTCAAAAGCATCTGTGCCTATCATAGCAAAGCCTAATGCAGGCATGCCTGTTATAGCTGCTGACGGCAGCGTTAGTTACAAAATGTCAGCCGGTGAATTTGCGGCTCATTCCAAAAAACTGGCGGATAGCGGTGCAAGCATTCTGGGCGGTTGCTGCGGAACATCTCCGGCACACATAAGAGAATTGACAAAAGCCGTCGGCACAGCGAAGAGGCCGACACAGTCAACACCGTTAAAAGCACTTGCTTCATCCCTGGCATATTGTGAATACTCTGACGATTTAACAATAAGCGAACCTCTTGATATAAGCAGAGATACAACTGAACTGACTAACGCAATGTTTATGTTTGATGAAAGCATAGATGTCATACGCCTTGTGTGTACCGGCGAATGCGATGTCGAAACGGTTATACCGGAATTGTCGTTATACACAAGTAAGCCGTTTTGGTTTGACATATCGGACGAAAGCATTTTGAGCAGAGCAAAAACTGTATATAACGGAAAAGGTGTTTGGTAATTGAATTGAAAATATTTCTTGTTGAATTACTGACAGACTTCTGTTAAACTGTTAATGTATTTCTTGAGGGAGAGGATGTTTATTTTTGAAAGCATTAAACAAATTAAACGATAACATAAACAACTTGAACGACATATCAAAACATATTTTGGCAGCAGGTATTATTGTTTCTATATTTCTTGTTTTACTGTCTGTGATGCTCATACTGTTTAATAACTTTTCCTCAATTTCGGGTTATGACGGATATTTAAGCTTTTTTGCGGTTGAAACAGCTGTAACAATATTTACCGAATGTATGTTGGGAGCTGTGTTTATAGACGTGATACTGAAAAAGATTGAATTGTAGTATTTAAAAAAGTCAAAAAAGCCGTGCAGGTATAATTGAAACCGGCACGGCTTTTTGATTTATTATATTGACAAATAAAATACAAATGCATTATTTCACATAATTTACAAGTTCGCCTATTCCTTCAACAACAACCTTCACTTCATCGCCGGCAACCATCCTGCCTATACCCTCCGGCGTACCCGTTGTGATAACATCGCCCGGCAATAATGTCATTACAGACGATATATAGCTTATCAAAAAATCGGTTTTAAAAATAAACTTATCCGTATTTGAGCTTTGCACCTTTTTACCGTTTAAAAAACAACTTATTGGAAGATTGTCGGGGTCAATTTCCGTTTCTATAACAGGACCCATAGGTGCAAATGTATCAAACCCTTTTGCCCTTGTCCATTGAACGTCCTTCTGCTGAAGGTCGCGGGCTGTTACATCGTTTAAGCATGTGTAACCAAGCACATAATCTCTTGCGTATTTAATATCCACATTTTTAGCTTTCTTTTTTATGACAATTGCCATTTCCGCCTCATAGTCAACACGTGCGGACTGTTTGGGAATTTCTATGTATTCTTTATGTGCTATAACTGCTGTGGACGGTTTAATAAATATTTTAGGCTCATCGGGTACATTCTCACCGAATTCCTGAGCATGATTTTTATAATTAAGCCCTACAGCAACCACCTTCGACGGCATACACGGCGGCAAAACCTTTATATCGCTCAACTTATATGTAATATGCGTTTCTTTATAATCCGAAAATATATCGCCTTCGATTACAGATATATTGTTATTTTTCAGTATGCCGTAATATTTGTTTTCATCCTTTTGAAAATGTATGATTTTCACGTAATCACCTCTGAATTTTTAATTGCCGGACTCCTCTTTTAACTGTTCAAGCATTAAATTTATTATATCCCAAACCGTCATCTTGCCTTCATCGTCGTTTACAGAAAATGGGACAAGTATGTCATCGTCGGTAAGCTCCAACGTTTCGTATATAAGCTCTAAATTCTGCTCCAGCTCACGTTTTTTTAACTTATCGGTTTTTGTTGCCACAACTATTGCATTTGCGTTAAAATGTCTTATCCACTCAAGCATCATCAAATCATCGCTTGTAGGCTTGTGTCTGCTGTCAACAAGCAAAATTGTCTGAACCAGTTGTTCTCTTGCGGAGAGATAATTTTCTATCATCTCTCCCCACTTTGCTGTTTCTTCCTTTGAACGCTGTGCGTAACCGTATCCGGGCAAATCCACCAGATGAATACAATCGTCAACGTTATAAAAATTTATGGTTGCTGTTTTACCCGGTTTTGAACTCACTCTGGCAAAGCTTTTTCTGTTCAAAATTTTATTTATAAGCGACGATTTTCCGACATTAGACCTGCCGGCAAACGCAAATTCCGGAATTTGTGTTTTGGGATACTGGCTTTTTTGTACGGCGGAAACCGCCAATGAAACATTGTGTATATTCATTTTTTTACCTCACATTATATTTATAATCCGGGCTGATTTTGTATGCCTTCGTGTGTAACATTATCGGTAATGAACGGTTTGTCGGCTTTGTCTGATGATTTTTCCGACACCAGAGCCGTATCAAGCACAGCGTCCATGCTGTCCACCAACACAAAGCTCAGTTTATCCGCCACCGCAGAAGGTATATCTTCAATATCTTTTGAATTTTCCATTGGAATAATTATGGTTCTTATGCCGGCTTTGTATGCCGCAAGACACTTTTCCTTCAACCCGCCTATAGGCAGCACTCTGCCTCTTATGGTTATCTCTCCCGTCATGGCAACATCGTTCCTTACAGGACGTTGCGACAATGCCGACACCAAAGCTGTCGCCATTGTAATGCCGGCTGACGGACCGTCTTTAGGCACAGCACCTTCGGGCACATGAATGTGTATATCGTTTGACAAATGAAAATCCTCGGCAATACCCAACGCACTTGCACGTGAACGTATATAGCTTATTGCCGCCATTGCCGATTCCTTCATAACATCACCGAGTTTGCCTGTGAGTTCAACCTTTCCGTTACCTTTCATCACATTTACTTCTATAGACAGCGTTTCTCCGCCGACGCTTGTCCATGCAAGACCGCGTGCAATCCCGATTTCGCTCTTTTCGTTTTTGGGATTTATGCTATAACGGTGCTTGCCAAGATATTTTGTAAGATTGTCGGTCGTTATGGTAACAGTTCTTGGCTTGTTTTCTATAATATCCCGTGCAATTTTCCTGCACAGATTTGCAAGCTCACGCTCCAGATTACGCACGCCCGCCTCACGTGTGTAGAAAGTTATTATATCTTTAACTGCATCCGACTCGATTTTTACTTTCTTTGAAGTTAAACCGTGTAATCCAAGCTGTTTGGGTAAAAGATGATTAAGAGCTATTTCAAGCTTTTCTTCGTCGGTGTATGCCGAAAGTTCAATAACCTCCATACGGTCAAGCAATGGACGCGGAATGGTATCGACTGTATTTGCTGTGGTTAAAAACAACACCTCCGACAAATCAAAATCAACTTCAAGGTAGTGGTCCTTAAAGGTTTTGTTTTGTTCGGGATCAAGCACTTCAAGCATTGCAGACGCAGGGTCGCCACGCATATCGTTGCCTATCTTATCAATTTCGTCAAACAGCATGAGTGGATTTTTGCTTCCCGCCTGTTTCATGCCGGCAATAATACGTCCGGGCATAGAGCCTATATATGTTCGTCTGTGTCCGCGTATTTCAGCTTCATCTTTAACACCGCCAAGCGATATACGCACGTATTTTCTGTTCAACGCCTCGGCAATTGATTTTGCAACCGACGTTTTTCCGACACCCGGTGGCCCTACCAGACACAGTATCGGAGATTTTCCGCCTTTGGCAAGCTTTCTTACAGCAAGATACTCAAGCACTCTCTCTTTCACCTTTTCCAAGCCGTAATGGTCGCGGTCAAGAATAAATCGTGCTTTTTCAATATCAAATCTTTCCTTTGTTCTTTTAGACCACGGAAGCTCCATAAGAGTGTCGATATAATTTCTTACAATAACACCCTCCTGCATACCGTACGGCATTTTTTCAAGTCGTGAAAGCTCTTTGTTTATCTTATCATAAACCTCTTTGGGCGGTTTAATATTTTCAAGCTTTTCTTTGTAATCGGCAATTTCTTCGTCTAACGATTCATAGTCGCCCAATTCTTTTTGTATAACCTTGATTTGTTCACGAAGGTAATAGTCTTTTTGGTTTTTATCAACACTTTTTTTAACCTTTTCAGCTATATCACGCTGAACCGATGTTATTTGAATTTCCTTTGTTAACAGTTTTATCAGAAGTTCCAGCCTGTCAATCGTGTCAACGGTGCCAAGCACAGCCTGTTTATCTTTTTTAGAAATATTTGTGTTGGCTATTACTATATCTATAACGTTGTTGGCACTTTCTTCGTTCATAACAGACATCATAATTTCAGGTGCAAGATGAGTGTTGACAGCAAAATATTCTTCAAAACGCTGCTTTAAAATCCTGAGCATGGCGTTTGCGTCCAAAGAATCTTCGTCATCTGTATATACACGCTCAACTATCGCCTCAAAAAAAGGCTCTGTTTTGGTTATTTCACAAATTTTTGCTCTGTAGAGAGCATCTATCAACACGGTTATTGTATCACCCGGCATTTTAACAACCTGCTTAACCTTTACAACCGTGCCAACCTTATATAAATCATCTTCCGACGGATTTTCTGTCATATCGTCTTTTTGAGACACCAAAAACAAATACTGGTCGTTTATCATAGCATCTTCCACTGCTTTAACGGACTTTTTTCGCATTACGTCAAAATGCAGAACCATATGCGGAAAAATAACTATACCACGCATAGCCAGCAGCGGCAATGCATTGAATCTATCCATAACTTTAAATCATCTCCTGTCGTTTCTGCTTATTCAGAAAGATATTATACAATACATACTCGTTTTTTTCAACGTTTAAAATATTTATCCGGCAAAATTTCTTAAAATAATTTCTTTTTCGGTTAATCTCCCATTTGAAAGCACGCTTAAAACGCATGACTCCTCATCTGCCAAATAGTATATCTGTTCACGGAAATCCATCATGTTTTCAACAGGCTTTTTATTAACGTGGGTTATTACATCTCCTTCTTTTAATCCTGCAACATCTGCCGGCGTGCCGCTATACACTCTGAACACCGTTATCCCTGTTGATATTTCAAAGCTTTGGTTAAGGTACTGAGCCACATTCTTATCATATGCCATAAACCCAAGATCAGGCATTTCAAATTTTCCGTTTTTAATAACCGACTGCAAAATGGGCTTAACAATGTTTATGGGAATAGCAAACCCTATCCCCTCCGCACTGCCTATCTTTATTGTGTTTATGCCGACAACATTGCCGTCTTTATCTATAAGCGGTCCGCCGGAATTGCCGGGGTTTATCGATGCATCTGTCTGAATCAGGCTGTCCATAGTGACATTGGTGTTCTTTTCATCATTAATGCTTATTGTCCTGTATAATGCACTGACTATACCTGATGTAACTGTGCGTTGAAACTGCATGCCGAGCGGATTGCCTATGGCATAAACAGCATCTGCCTGACGCAACGACTTTACATCACCCAAATTCAACGCTGTCGCATTGCTTACACCAATTTTTATTATCGCAAGGTCAAGAGTTTCGTCCGACCATAATTTGTCCGCTTTGTAAACGTGTCCGTCCGACATAGACACCATTATATCGCTTGTGCCGCCGGCTATCACATGGTTGTTTGTGATTATATATCCGTCCTCAGACACAATAAAACCCGAGCCCACGTTAACGGCATTTTCTTCACGGTTATGCAAATCGTCTATATTTTTTACAATTTCCGCAGACACGCCCACAACCGACGGCATGACGCTTTGTATCATATCCGAAATGTCGGCTTGTGCATTATCCGCACGGCTTCCGAGAATACCGACGTTATCCGGTACAGTCTGAACCGCAAGCTTTTGTGCGTACTCCTCTGACTTTGTCTGCAAATCCTTTACACTGTTATTCATTCTTGCCATGCTTACGAATGCAAAAACGCCGGCTATCAAAAGTGCCGTCGCCATGCTCATAATTAACACTTTGCTATATCCCTTTTTCATACTGCTTTAAAACAACCTTCCTTTTGAATATTTTCAAAAGTAGTGTCTGCTTTTTTCTTGCTTTATACAAGATGAAATATATGTAAAATTTACTTTACAAAATAAAGTATTACAGCAATTGTGTTTAAAAGAAACGACAAAGGAATTAAAATTCTGAATTTTGTTTTGCTTGTTTTATGATTAAAAACTATCATGCCCAGCATAGCACCCAAAGAGCTCATAAAAAACGGCAAAAGCACAAGCGTACTCTCGGGTATTCTGTATTTTTTATGCGTTGCCTTATATTTGTCTATGCCGTAAAGAATAAAAACAAAAGCATTTATAACTGTAATCAAAATAAATATGTAATTCATAAAACCCTCCAAACAAATAACTATTTAATGGCCGTACGACTTTTCCGCACGGAAAAACGTATGCTAATCTCTTTTCTGAAAAAGACACATCTTCGTCTTAGCAGTCATATTATGCTATATAATAAAAATTTTTAATAGGTGATTTATATGTTTAACAAATCTATACTTAATATCAAAAACAGGCCTTATGCGTATGCAAAAATAAAAGGAAGCAATAACTATCCGGATATTAACGGTATAGCCTACTTTTATAAGGTACCGGCAGGCGTAATGGTTTCCATTCAACTAAAAGGACTTCCGTCATCAGACGACAGTTGTAACCAACCAATATTTGCTTCTCACATACACAGCGGAGAAAGTTGCACGGGCAACAGCTCAGATCCGTTTGCAGATGCAATGACTCACTATAATCCCAACGGTTGTCCTCATCCTTACCACGCAGGTGATATGCCACCCATATTCGGTGCGAACGGACTGGGCTTTTCCGCATTCCTGACAAACAGATTTTCCGCTAAAGAAATAATAGGAAAAACTGTTATAATACATTCCTCAAAAGATGACTTTACAACTCAACCATCCGGTAATTCAGGCATTAAGATTGCTTGCGGAGTTATTTTATCTGCATATTAAATAATGTTAATATACACGGCTATTATGTAATGACCGTACGGCTTATATGCCCATGTTATCTTTATTGATTATCAAGAATAATTTTAATAACTTCTGCAACGTCATTACAAACATATTCCGCAACATCTATAGCATCTGTAACTGCGTTTGCCATTGCACATCCATGAAATTTTTTGAGCATAGTTATATCATTAAAATTATCTCCGGCTGTCCATATGTTTTCATGCGGAATCCCCAGGCATTGTGCAAGACGTTCTACCCCTGCGGACTTATCAATGCCTGCCGGAGAAATATCGATACAGCGACCATTTTGTATAGGATTTATATATCTTCCAAATTCCGATTTCAAAGCTTCTATTGTATTGACAGTTTCTTCTGCTGTTTTACATACAGCATTTGCCATAACAAACTCATCAACATCTTCAAGTACTGACAGCGGAGTGTATGTTTTATTGTCAACTGTTGCACCCAGAAGATAATCCGGATGAAAATCAAATCTTTCTCTTTCAAATGATATGCCGCACGGATTAGATGATAGCTGCAAGCATCGCTTAATCAAATTCTGTGCCAAAGTTGTTTTACCATACAGCCGACCGTCTTTTATACATTCAGCAAAATAAATATTACCATCTTTGTCATAAGCAGCTGAACCGTTACTCGCTATAATAAAATCAAACTCAAATTTATTTTCTCTTTTAAATACTTCAAATCCTTTTACATAATCACGTCCCGTAACTACCCCGAACAAATGTCCCAGACGGCGGAACTTTTTAATAGCCTCCTTCGTTTCTTCGCTAATTGTTCCGCCTTGAGAAAGTGTTCCGTCATAATCTGAAGCAAGTATATATTTCATATTCAATTACCTTCTCCGATCTTTATTTTTCCTAAAAAGGAAATATATCGACGTTCTTTAATCGCCACACAATAAATTTATTATAACATACACCAAACACAAATGCAAAAAGCCTCAAAAGAAATTCGAAATTACTTTTAAGGCTTTTAGATTTATCTGAAGCTTTTTACCATGCCGTCTATGGCACAGCCCATACGGTCGAAAAACTTTGTTGCATATTTGTACATTTTACGTTTTTTCTTTTCGCTTATGGAATTGACCGTCATACCAAGTGCGGTACCAACCACAACTCCGGCAATCATTCCTTTTGAGAAATCCATTAATAACACCTCCATGGCAGCATATTTTTTTCATCAAGAATAGTTTGCTCATTTATTAATAAAATATAACTCATATATATTGATTATATAATTTTTAAACGTTTACTACCATACATTATTAACAAGAATATATTTTGTCGTTTTTTGAATTATGTTGACATTTCACCTTGACATAACCGACCTGCTAATGTAAAATTGAAGCGTTGACAATTTTTTGAAAGGATTGATTTCGAATATGGCTACACTTAAACCATATAAAGGTCTAAGATATAATTCGGAAAAAATTTCTGAGCTTAATACTGTTATGACTCCCCCGTATGATATTATTTCAGAAAAAGAACAAAAGGATTTTTACGAAAAGAGTCCGTACAATGTTATACGTCTTGAATACGGCGTTATAAATGATGACGACAATGACCAAAACAACCGTTACACCCGTGCCGCTGCTGATTTAAAAGCATGGATGGACGAAGGGATTTTAAAAAAAGAAGACAAGGATTCCCTGTATGTTTATGAACAGGTTTTTACACATAACGATGTTACATACTCCTGTAAAGGTATAATAACACTTGTTCAGTTGGAAGAATTTTCAAAAGGTATTGTCCTGCCGCACGAAGAAACATTATCCAAAGCAAAAACTGACAGATTCAATCTTATGTCCACCACATATTCAAACTTCAGTCAGATATACTGTCTGTACCTTGATGAAAAAAAGACTGTCAAGCACATTATAGACAATGTTTCGGCAAAAAATCCCGACATAAGCTTCAGAGCCGATGACGGTATACTTCAGAACCTTTGGATAATACAGGACGCTGAAACGATTAACGCTATTGTAAAAGGCTTCGCCGACAAGCAATTATTCATCGCCGACGGCCATCACAGATACGAAACAGCATTGAATTTCAGAAATAAAATGCGTGAAGAAAATCCGTCATATTCGCCGGACGACCTGTTCAACTATGTTATGATGATGGTTGTGGATATGGATGACGAAGGCTTATTGGTTTTCCCTACTCACAGAATGGTTAAGGATATAGAAAATTTCTCGGAAACAGACATTGTGTCAAAGCTGAAGGAAAACTTTGAGGTGCAAAAAATTATAGTCAGCAACAGAACCGACGTTGTTGCCAAAACCATTGAATACGAGCTTACAAAATGTGCAAACAAAGGCAAGGTATTTGCTTTCTATTGCGGCGGAGACTATTACTATAAAGTATCGCTCAAAAACTTTAACGCTGTTAAAGAGCTTATGCCGAATAAATCAGATGCATATTGCGGTTTAGATGTAAGCGTGCTTCATTCTCTTATTTTGGACAAAATTTTCGGTATAGACACCGAAAACCTTGCAAATCAGAAAAACCTCACATATACACGCAGCTTTGACGAAGCAATTACATCTGTTAAAGACGGATCTTTCCAATGTTCTTTTATGCTGAACGCAACAAAGATACGCGAAATCAAAGATGTTTCCTTAGCAAACGAAAAGATGCCTCAGAAATCAACTTATTTCTATCCAAAACTTATAACAGGCTTGGTTATGAACAATTTTAAAGATTTAGACTGATATATTATTATATATTTAGGCTGCAACAAAAAACGTTGCAGCCTTTTTGTATCTCAAAATATACGTCTGTTGAATATCTATTGTATCATTTCGGAAAATTCCGTTTCTGAAAGAACGGTAATGCCCAATTTTTCCGCTTTATCCAGTTTGCTCCCCGCAGCTTCGCCGGCAATAACAAAGTCTGTATTCTTTGAAACAGATGAGCTGACCCGTCCGCCGAGACGTTCTATAATATCACTTGCCTGAGCACGTGTGTAGTTTTCCAATGTGCCTGTAAGAACAAAGGTTTTACCCTCCAGCTTCAATTCATCTTCGGTTTGAGATATATACTCCATGTTTACTCCGGCGTCTTTCAGACGCTGAATAACGGACATATTCTGCTCCTGGGAAAAGAAGTCAACAATATTTGCCGCCATTACAGCACCTATCTCATTGATGCTAACCAGCTCGTCCGCCGTCGCACGCGACAAGGCATCGATACTTTTGTAGCGTTTGGAAAGTATTTTTGCCGCACGTTCGCCGATATTGCGTATACCGAACGATGTTACCAAAGACTCCATACTCCTACCCTTGCTTGTTTCAATCGCCGAAAGTATGTTTTCTGCTGATTTATCGCCCATCTTATCAAGAGAGGCAATGTCTTGTTTATTAAGATAATACAAATCGGAAACGTCATTAATGAGGTTGTTTTCAAGCATCTTTTCAAGAATACTTTCGCCCAGCCCCTCTATATTCATGCAATTACGCGACACAAAATGCACAAACCGCCGCAGCTGTTGAGCCGGACATCGAAGTCCGGTGCAGCGGTAAGCCGCTTCCCCTTCGTTTCTGATTATGTGTCCGCCACACTCACATATCTTGGGCATGATAAAATCCCGTTGCGTGCCGTCACGTTTTTCCTTGACAACTTCAACTACCTCAGGTATTATATCTCCCGCCTTTTGAATTACAACCGTATCGCCTATTTTTATATCTTTCTGCAATATATAGTCCATGTTGTGGAGCGTTGCACGGCTTATTGTCGAGCCTGCCACAACCACCGGTTCTAACAATGCATTCGGCGTTACAACGCCTGTTCTGCCTATTTTAATGTAAATGTCCTTCAAAAGAGTTGTCTGCTTTTCAGGCGGGAATTTGTATGCCACCGCCCAACGAGGTGTTTTTGCCGTCGAACCCAGCAACTGACGTTGCTCAAGAGAGTTTACCTTAACAACAGCACCATCAGTGTCATACGTATAATTCTTACGTTCGTTGCCTATTTCTGTTATCTTTTCAAATGCTTTATCTATACTGCCGCCAACGGTATTGTGTTCTACTACGGGAAAGCCCAACGATTTTAAATAATCCAATCCTTGCGAATGTGTTGAAACAGTTTTGCCGCTTATCTGCTGTATGTTAAAGATGAATACACTTAATTTTCTTTCGGCGGCAACCGAAGGATCCAGCTGTCTTAACGAACCTGCCGCAGCATTTCTCGGATTTGCAAACACACTTAAACCAAGCTCTTCCCTTTCTTCATTAAGAGCTTTGAACACACTCTTGCTCATGTACACCTCGCCGCGTACCTCCAAAAAAGAAGCATCAGTGTCTATCTTCAGCGGTATTGATTTTATAGTTTTTAAATTTGCCGTTACATCTTCGCCACGCATTCCGTCGCCGCGAGTCGACCCACGCACAAACACACCGTTTTCATACTCCAAAGATACCGATAATCCGTCTATCTTTGGCTCAACAACATATTCTGCCGGCTCTGTCAATGCTGCTTTTACCCTTTTGTCAAACTCATTCAATTCCGAAACGTCAAATACATCCTGCAAGCTTTGCATTTGTACAGCGTGTTCAACCGTTTCAAAAGCTTCCAAAGCCTGACCTCCGACACGTTTTGTCGGTGAATATTCTGTCGCAAATTGAGGATATTCTCTCTCCAACTGTTCCAGCTCACGCAACATCATATCGTAATCATAGTCGGATATTTCGGGATTATCCTCCACGTAGTATTTTCTGTTATGATAATTAAGCTCATC
>CAJOGA010000014.1 GCA_905233855.1 uncultured Clostridia bacterium | reverse complement strand
CCTCGTAACGGTTTGGCTTTAATACCTACATAAAAAATCAGCGGTTAAGGTGTAGAATCCTCAACCGCTTTTTGTTGTTTATTTCTCGGCAGTATCCCTATTTATTATCTCTTTGTTGTCCGAAATAAATATTGCAGAAGAATAAAGGAACCCCTGATAAATATCACAACCTATTTTTTTCAAAGCGTCTCGTTGTTGACTGGTTTCAACAAATTCAGCAATAACTTTAAGGTTAAGACTTTTTGCAAGACGTGTTATAGACAATATAATTTCCCTGCAATTATTGTTTGTCAGCAATCCTTTCACAAGTGAACCGTCAAGCTTTATGAAATCAAAAAGGTTTTCCTTTAAGTAGTTAATTGATGTCTGCCCCATTGAAAAATCGTCAATGGCAAGGTACAGTCCAAGGTCATGTAAAGTGTTCAATGCTTTTTTTGTTTTTTCATCAAATATCAGTGCGTCCTGCTCGGTAATTTCAATACACAAATTTTTATCTTTAAAAGATTCTTTTTCACTGAGTCTTTGACAGAATTGTAAATATCTTGGCGTTACAACCGTTTTCCCCGTAACATTTATTGACAGTTTGACATTTTCTCCGAATTTGCAAAGCAATTCATGTCTGTCAGACAAAGCACGCATAAACACATTCTCTTCAAGATCGGACAAAAATCCGCCTTCATCAGCAAGTTTTATAACAATCGGAGGATACAACATGCCATAAATAGGATGTTTCCACCTCAAAAGTGCTTCTGCACCTACACAATTCCCGTCATTGTCATATTGTGGCTGATAAGCAAGATCAACACCCTTTTGCAAGCCATGTTTAATTTCTGCACAAAGAGCTTTCGCAAACTCTCCGTAAGTGTTATTCTGTTCTGTAAGTTTTACGCCTGAAAGTGAATATTCATTTCGGCGGAAATAGTCTACAAACGAATCGTATTCTTTGCGATACTTTTCTTCATCTTTTCTGTCAAGCAATCGAATAAACGGCGAGTATATCAAAACGCCAACACAAACATTCACAATCTGTAATATACTTCCCGCAACAGAACCTGTCGCACGATAGCCTCCTAAAATTATCGGAGTGGTCCATTCAACACTCTCCGTAATTATAGGCACAAGACCTAAATATGTAGCAAGATACCCTATAGAATAACACACCAACGGTACGCTGATAAACGGAATCAGCATTATTGGATTAAAAACGATCGGCAGTCCGAAAACCATAAGCTCATTTATATTAAAAATCATAGGAAATGCTGCGGCAAAACCAAGTCCGCGTCGAGACCTGTTTTTAGAAAAGATAAGTATTGCTATCAAAAGACATATTGTAGCACCGCATCCGCCCATCAAAACAAAGCAGTCGAAAAACACCTTGTTCAGTATTCCTGTAGGCACGCCTCCGGCTGCAGCTACCGCCTTGTTTACCTCAAGCAATGGGGTGAAATATGTCTGCATAACGCTTTCGAGTGTATCACTTCCGTGAATACCGAAAAACCACAAAACAGACGAAAAAAGAACAAAGAAAAATCCCTTTATAAATCCCGATTCTCCGAACGAGAAGAGTTTATCAAACGCCAAAATAAGAAGCATTCTGAAAGAGTCAACTTTAAATGCATACACAATAACGGCATTAAAAGCAGCAAAAGTCAAAACCGTCAAAGTCATAGGTGCAAGATACGAGAGCATTTGGTTAAATTCTCTGTCTGCACCCGTGGAGTAGAAACGTCGGTTACGAAACGGTAATATTTCATATATTTTAAGATAAAATGCCGAAGCACCTATTCCTGTTATAATGGCTAAAAACATTGATTTTGGTCCTATATTGTCAGTACCGAAATCCGGCAGATACGCTCCTGCCAAAATAAAAAACGAAATCAGGGAAGCCGCAACAATGCCAATGTAAGACACGTTATTATCCGACTTTATTTTTACGTAAGAATGGCATATCGCAATAGTCATATATATACTCAAAACACCGAATGTGGCACTGTAAATGAAATCAAAAAAAGACAGCAAAAGACCGTTTGCAAAATTTGTTATAAAAGTCTGATAAGCTGCCACAGGAAATGTTTTCAGAATCAGTGCAAAAGCTCCTACAATAAGAACAGGAGTAATATTCAGTAATCCTCCGCGAATGGCTGAAACTATAGTTAACTGTTCCGCCTTTGACAGAATACTGTATATCCGTTTTATTTTCAGACTCTTCCCCGACATATTTAACACTCCTTATATAATATCTTCAGTTGTTATATAATAAACAATCAAAAATTCAACAATACAAACTGTCAACAAAGGTGTCAAATAAAAGTTGAAAAATTATTTTCATTTTTGTTTAAACAACTCATATCGAGCTGTATAAATTTTTTCTCTTATCATTGGCAAAAATACGGAATAAAATAACTTAAAATCTATAAATGATAATATTTCAGAAACATGTAAACTTTTCCCTCATATCAGACATCATTATAACATTTTATCCTGTAACCGTCAACGGAAAAACGTTTTTAAAGCTTGGGTTTTAAGATAAAAATCACAAATTCACCAAATCAATGATCCAATGCAATAAAAATCCAACGCCAATAACAGATAAAATGATTGTGTCTGTTTTCTTTGACTTAAATATATGCCCGTCAAACATGATATACATGCAGATAACCGGCACAGACGGAAACATAAAATGATATTTCATAGCACTTTTAAAATCACCGTGTACAAACGAGAGAAAAGCTCTTGTCATTCCGCATCCGGGGCATGGGATTTTAAATAAATACCTCCAGACACAGCCGATGCCGCTGCGTGCAAGTATAAACGTCAAAATAACGAATACCGCTGTTAGTATTATTTTTGAGAATAATGATTTTCTGTTTAAGAAAACAAAGTTCCTGAACTTGCAGGAACTTTGTTTAACACTTTCTAAAATATTCATTAATCTTTGAGCGGAATACCTTTTGCATCTTTATTGATACTTCCGGTTAAAATCATAATTCCCTCTATTAAGCCCCATATTGCACCTGCTCCAAAGCAAAGAGATAACAAAATCTGTGCAATAGCTTTTCCTGTGTAACCGAGGTAAAAATTATGAATACCCAAACCGCCAAGGAATATTCCCAACAATCCCGCTGTCAGTTTTGATTTCTGTTGCGACGGATCATAATTTCCTACGCTGCTATTGTTGATTGCAAATCCGCAATTAACGCATACGTTAGCACCCGGTGCTGTTTCTTTGCCGCAGTTAGCACAGAATTTGTCGCCTGCTCCTTTTGCAAATCCACATTTAACGCAGATTGCGGCATTGGCATCCATTTCACTTCCACAATTTTTACAATACATAAAAACCATCCCCCTTTTTTTATTTAGCCATTAATATTATAATTTTCACAAAGCAAATTAGTTGCTTTAAATAACTTATGTAAATACACAAACGGACCTACGATAATAAGGCATCCCAATACATTCCAAAGCCAAAAAGATGACGCATCAAAATTGTATGAGATATTTCTTCGTTTAAGCTCATTACCTATTCTTGCCGATATTTTATGATACCACACAATAGCTGCTATGCCCAATGTGATAGGTGCCACAATAAAGAAGAGCAGGCAAAAATGCATTGTTCTCTTGCCGTCGTATCTTGACGCAATCACATTTATGTCATTTGATACGGATGACATAACAACCAAGCCGTATATACCAAATGTTATCAGCGACAAAAGTATATACTTCAACAATCCTTTATTGGTTTTTAACTGTCCTACCGGTTTGATTGAATTAACGTTCTGCATATTAACTTGTTGTTCCATAATTAACCCCCATCATTATTAATATAATGCATTTCACACGTTATCTTGATTTTATCATTAATAGATAAATTTGTCAATATATTACGTGAAATTTTAGCTAATTTGTCGAAAAATAATGATCCTTAATCAAATATGTCGCATCGGACAGTTACCATTCCTCCTCAAAACGTTCAAACACAACTTTTGTGTCGCCGTCATCGGAAGAATTGAGCCACGTAATTTCTCCGGCATCGTTTACGGTTAATGAACCGCTTTCATCAAACGACTGATCAATAATAATTTCTTCTCCGTATTCGTCATACATTGAAGCGGTATACAAACCGTCTTCATATAACAGCTTGCCGTCCTCTGTCAAAGACGCCATTATTATCCAATCATGCGCTACACCGCCATTATCAAAGTCTGTTATTTCAACAAGCATTTTATCCGACGCAACAGTTTCCGATATTATCATAAAAACTCCGTCGTCCTCGCCCTTTTCCGACCACAAGCCTGCAAAATCGTCCAAAAGCTCATTACGCTCTCTCTTTCCGGCATTTTCTGCTATTGCGTAGTACCAGCTTTGCATAACCTCGGTGTTGTTGAAATCAAAGTCCGGATAGAGTCTCTCATAGAAAAATACGTCCTCGCCGCTCACCTCACGGACAAGATTGCCGTCAGCAAAGAAGAAATCGTAGCGTACATCTTCATTCGGGAAGTTCAAAGACACATATTCTCCGTCCGGTGCCGAAATATCGTCTGCCCAAACAAAATTACCGTTTAACAGGAAATTCACATAAGGTGCGGCATATGTATAACCCGGCTCCAACGTGCCGTATTCCGCAGCACTGACGGTGTACTTTGTGTCCTCCTGATAAGCCGCACGTGCCAGATTCATGTCTAATGATGTGTTGGTGAAAGTTATCGGCGTTAAACCGTAGCTGTTTTCAATAATGCTGTCACGCACATCCTCCCACGCCCACTCATTAAGCTCTGTCCACTGATCCTGATCCGCAACCATTTGCTCGTTTGTCTCACGCACATAACGCACATCCGTCGGGTGATAGAACACATAGTATTTGCCATAGTCGTCTATAGCAAATACCTCTGCTCCCGACATATCCCAGCAGAGCATCTCGCACAGTTCTTCCTCGCTCACTCTGCCAATGCTGAACAGCCAGCCTGCCTCTTCCGGGTCTTCATATCCCATAGCCTCCGCTGCATCGCATGATGCCTTTTCGGAAACGCTTATAATCATTCCGTCCTCATCATCTTCGAGACTGTAGACGGTTTTGTATAACAAATCCTCATATGCTTTAGGAATCACAATAGTTACAGGTCCGCTTTCATACATCTCAGGAGCATCCATCGCATCCTGCATAAGCTTTGTCTGATAAAGGAAAGATATCATTTCCGCACGAATACAAGGGTCGTATGAGCGGAACAGTACGCCTTCCACCATTTCACCTGTGTTATCTTCGGTAATGATGCCATTCATGCCGCCCCAAATAACAGCCAATTCATAATATGAATCTTGTATAACATCCGGAAAAATTATCGGATTACGGTACAGCTCTATCATTTGCTGTAACATATAATTACCAAAATCCTCCCATGTGCTGTCGTCTGTAAGCTCTACAGGTTCGGCAGCTGCAGCTTCATCCAGCGTTGAACCCATCATTCTGTATAACAAAGTCATACACATTGCCCTGTCGCAAGTCAGATCAGGGCTGAACTGATTATCGCCGGTGCCGTTGGTGATGTTTTGTTCCACCGCCCATTTAACGGCGGTCTCATACCAGCTTCCCGCCTCAACGTCGGCGAAAGTCTCGTTATTTACAGGTTCAGGCTCTCCTGCCATACGCCACAGGAATGTAACTATCTGTGCACGGGTTACCTGTCCTTCAGGATCGTATAGATTGTTGCCCACGCCGTTTGTGATGCCGGCATCGGATGCCCAAATTACAGCATCATAAAAGTAATCGGATTCATCAACATCTGTGAAAAATTGCACCTCATCAGCATAAGCATTAGCCGACATTATGCCAAAAGATAAAACCAATACCCACACAAGCGCTTTTAATTTAAACATTGTTTTTTGTTTCATAGTGATTTCCCCCTTTTGACTACATTTTACTATATTTTTATATCAATTTCAATATATAACGTTATAAACATTTTTGCATACAAAAAAAAGAGACAAACATTAATATAATGCCTACTGAACAAATGCTTTTTCGAAAGCATTTTAATGAAATTGATTGACCTCCTGTTTGTACCATCTGTCGGGAGACGACATATAGTACAAAGTGCAAGGCTTTTTCATAAAAATGTTTGTCTATCCGTAAAAATCAGTACATTTTTTTGCAAAGCGGAATTTATATTTTGAATTGGATTATAATACACGCCGTTCCGATCGCCGCAAAAGCAATTCCAATCACAGAAAAAACGATCATTCTCTGATGCAATCTGCTGTAAAGTGCTGTCGATCCGTCAAGCACGTGAAAATATCCAACCCGGCTCAACACGGCAGCCAGCAAGAATAAAATGCAAATAATTATACTTGCAATGCCAATGATCAGTAATAATTTTTTCATATTATTCTCCTCTTTAACAATGTTCAACGCTTCTGCGTTGATTTAAACCGCTTTCATTATACTACAGTTATTTTTAAATAAACCACAATATCGACAGGCGATTTGAAATGCGACTGTCAAGGCTATCGGACAATAGATTTTTATATAAACAAAACCCGTTGTCTGTTCTGTTTTCCGGAGATTTACACAATACTTATTATACCGTCTTCAAACCTGCAGCACAAATATTCACCGTTTTTTATATGATAATCGTAAAAACTTCTTTTCGGCCGGGCAAAAGCCTCTAAAATTGACATTATCACACCGCCGTGAATGACAAACGACGCCTTTGAATTATCGGGCAACAATGTAACTATTTTATCGAACGCATCAATGCATCTTTTTTTAAATCCTGTTACACTTTCCCCACCCGGCACAGGCAAAGTACACATAGAGTCAACCCAAAGTCTGTACTGAACACTATCGCCAAGATCAAAAGCATTTTTATTTTCAAAAATCCCAAAATCCATCTCTTTAAAGTTTTCTTCTATTACATATTTGCTTTTTGGGAAAATAAGTTCTGCGGTTTGTATTGTTCGTTTCATAGGACTTACAAAAATGTGTTCTTTAGGAAAATTATTATCTTTTAGCTTTAACGCCTGCCTGATACCCTTTTCACAAAGCGGCTCATCGGTTCTGCCTATATATTTTTGAAAAAGATTTCCCTCTGTTGCACCGTGACGGATAAACACCAATGAGATCATATCATTCCTCCTATCCATACACCGGCCACGCAAAACAGTTCAAACAACTGGAGAAAAAAACCGGCAGTATCTCCGGTAACGCCCCCAAAGCTTCTCTTTACCGTTACACAATATATCACCGTCCACAGAGCCCCGGCAAAAATACTAACCGCACCAACAATAGGATCAACAGTAAGGATAACCGATATATAAGCAACCGCCACCACGCTCATAACTATATTGACCGTTTTTCTTTTTGCGTCCTTCGTATAGCGCGAAAGCATACCCGCTTCTCTTGCATTAGGCAAATTTACCGCACAAATCGAAGATATGCATCTGGACAAAACATACACAGGACATAGTGTGAAGATATTGCCTTGAGTATATATTTCAAACACAAAAGCAGTATTCAGCAACAAGTATATCACGCAATACATCACAGCAAAAGCACCGCAATGGGGATCGCTCAATATTTCAAGCTTTTTTTCCTTCGTTTGATGCGACGAAAGAGCGTCCACGGTGTCCATAAATCCATCCATATGTATTCCGCCCGTAACAACAATGGGAATAGCTGTTGAAAGAACAGCCACAAAAAAACCGCTAACTTTTAAAAAACCGGCAAGAATTCCCAACAGCCAGATAAGCAAGCCGCAAAACACTCCGACAACAGGGAAAAAACAAATTGCGTATCTCATGTTTTTTTCTGTCCACACAAAATTCGGCATAGGAATTATGCTGTATGTTGACAGTGCAACCATAAGCGATTCAAAAAATATCATAGCTTCCACCCTTCTCGTAGACACATCGCCCGTCCGACATTTTAATAGCAGTTACAGCCTCATCATACAATTTTTGATTGATTTTATTAAGACTGTCTATATACATAGCCGTTCCTTTGTCATAACCGCTGTTTTTAATACCCGAAATAGTAACTGCAACTAAAACTCTGCACCTTTTAACAAGGCCGATTATATCGTTTAAGACTTCGTCTTCACTTTTGTGCATTTCAAATATATTGTTTGCCAAAAGATTGGAAACATCTTCAAGCAGAACAGAGGAATCCGGTTCAACATACCCTTCCGACAGACTGTATGGCAGCTCCAATGTTGTAAATCCCAAACCTTCTCTTTGCTTTTTATGCTTTTCGATACGAATAAAATTATCCGCAGTGGTTGGGATCATCGTGGCAATATAATAGCGTTTTCCGTTATTCCTTGCAACAATATTTTCAGCAAACACGCTTTTACCGCTGTTGTTCTCTCCCGAAACAAGAATCAGTTTTCCCATAGGCTCCTCCGTATTCATGGTGTAAAATTATCGCCCCGGCGTATTTCTTCCAAATATTCATCATCAATATCCGCATCCTCAAATGTTGCCATTTTATTCATAACCGCACAAGCAGATTCGACAATTTGGAATGCCAAAGGACATCCGCTCCCCTCACCAAGCCTCATTTCCAAAAGAAGCATAGGTTTTAATTTAAGTGCCTCCATTGCAAGCTGATATCCGATTTCATAAGAGGCATGACTTGGTATAAGATATGACCTGACATCAGGACACAGCTTTACCGCACAAAGTGCCGCAACGGCAGAAATAAATCCGTCTATAACCACAGGGCGATGTGTGGCCGCCGCACCCAAAAACGCCCCGCACATAGCCGCAATATCAAATCCTCCCACCTTTGACAACGTGTCCGGAATATCATCTTTGTCAGGGTTGTTTATCGCTATAGCCTGCTTTATAACAGCCTTCTTTTTTTGAAAGGCACTATCCGTAAGACCGCCGCCTCTGCCTGTAACCTTTTCCGCATCAGTATCCGTAAGCACAGCCAAAACCGCTGATGCTGTCGTGGTGTTTCCTATGCCCATTTCCCCGATACCAATTATATCCGCCTCTGTATTCGATGCCAATTCCGCACCTGTCATTATTGCCTGAATTGCCTGCTGTCTTGTCATAGCAGGTTCAAATGCGATATTTTTTGTACCATAGGCTATTTTTCTGTCCAGTACCTTTGGTTCCTTAACATCTGCATTTATCCCTACATCGCAAACGGTAATATCACAACCAAAGTGTTTTGCCAACACCGAAGCGCCGGTTTTTGCTTTTGTCAGATTTATTGCTTGTTTCAGTGTAACAGACTGCGGAGCGGAAGATACTCCCTCTGCTATAACTCCGTTATCCGCCGCAAAAACAAGCAAATGCTTCTTTTGGGGATAATTATGCACCTTACCCGTAATTCCGGCAAGCTGTACGGAAATGTCCTCAAGCCTACCAAGACTTCCCGGCGGTTTAGCAAGCCTTGCTTGATGTCTCCGTGCTTCTTCCATAGCTGCCCTGCACGGAATTTCTATATCAGCAATTATTTTTTCCAGTTCCGACAGCATACATCATTCTCCTTTTGCCACTTCAAAATTCGATTCCATATCTTGCGTTTATTCCATCATCGTAAGGGTGTTTGATTTTTTTCATTTCAGTTATATAATCAGCAAATGCAAGCAGGTGTTGCGAAGGGTCTCTACCGGTCATAACAACTTCAAGCTCTTTCGGCTTGCATTTTAAAAAATGCAATAATCTTTCTTCATCAATAATTTTCAGCTTACAGGCGGCAACTATTTCATCAAGCACCAAAAGCTGTATGCCGTTTTGAGAGTGGTTTATCACATCCTCAAAAAGCTCTCTGTATTCACTTTTGGTTTTTTCACGATCCTGTTCATTCTGATTCTTATAAAATCCCCTGTGCGTCTTTGAAAAATATATATGTGCATTATTTAAGCCCTTTAAAACGTTTATCTCAGATGATGAGCCATCTTTAAGAAACTGTGCGAAAACCACCTGTTTTCCGGCTCCCAAAGCACGAACTGAAAGACCAACAGCCGCAGTTGTTTTACCCTTCCCGTCGCCGCAATATATATGAATAAGTCCATCCATAGCTAAACCTCCCTGTTCAAGATGCGATAAACCCTCTCCATATCAAGCCCTTCCCTGACAATGTCCGCAAGTTTATCATACTGTCTGTTCTTATAATCCGCTTTATCAAATGAACTGATATTTTCAAAATCAACACCCTTTTTATTGCAAACAGCTTTCAAAATAGCATCACTGATCCCGGCAGAGTCGAATATCCCATGAATATAGCTTCCATATACATTATTGTTTCCGATTACAGGCAGAACTTTTGAACTACGCCCCATATGTATTTCATATCCTTCGTATTTCATTCCGTTCAACACAGACAAAATGCCTGTGATCCCACAAAACACGCCTTTAGTCTGCTTTTGCACTTTTTCATCGGAAAACATCGTTTCTGTATCTAAAAGACAAAGTCCTGCAATTTCAGCAGAATCTGTTGCTTCTGTCATCAAAGGGTCGGAAATCAGTTTGCCGAGCATCTGAAGTCCGCCGCAAATTCCTATTATAAGAGTGCCTGTGTTTGATGCCTTTTTTACAGCCGCCTCCAATCCGTTTTGTCTTAACCACTTAAGGTCAGATATAGTACTTTTTGTACCCGGAATAATTATAATATCGGGATTTTGGAGTTCTTTAACATTCTCAACATATCTCAATGATACATTTTCATATCTTTCAAACGGTGCAAAATCGGTAAAATTAGAAATCCTCGGAAGCCGTATAACTGCTATGTCAATCAGCTTACGAACAGAGGTTTTGTCAAACCTTTCCGACAAGCTGTCTTCATCATCAATATCTATATGAGCATAAGGAATTACGCCTACTACAGGCACTTTACACAAATCCTCCAAAATCTTTATTCCCGGCTCTAAAATTCTTTTATCGCCCCGGAATTTATTGACAACCGTTCCTTTAATCCTTTCACGTTCTTCTTTTTCCAAAAGTGCAACCGTTCCGTAAAGCTGTGCAAAAACTCCGCCACGGTCAATATCTCCAACCAGAAGCACAGGCGCGTCAACAAGCTTTGCAAGCCCCATATTCACAATATCTTCCTGTTTTAAATTAATTTCCGCAGGACTCCCGGCACCTTCGATTACAATAATATCATATTCCCTTTGAAGACTGTTATACGCCTCTAATACGTCAGGAATGAAATCCCTTTTCCTTCGAAAATATTCCATTGCCCTCATATTTCCGATACTCTTTCCGTTTACTATAACCTGACTCCCCATATCTGTTGTGGGCTTCAAAAGTATAGGATTCATACGGACATCCGGTGCAATACCTGCTGCTTCCGCCTGCACCACCTGGGCACGTCCCATTTCACCGCCGTCCTTTGTGATAAAGGAATTAAGTGCCATATTCTGACTTTTAAACGGAGCAACTCTATATCCGTCTTGTTTGAAAATTCTGCAAAGTCCTGCCGCAATAAGGCTCTTGCCTGCATTTGACATTGTTCCCTGAATCATAATATTTCTTGTCATAATTACCTCTCACAAATTGATTTTATAGCGTCTGCAAGCTTTTCATTTTCTTTGTGCAAACGAACTGCTATTCTGAACCACCCCGGCTTTAAACCAAGGTAATTGCTGCAATTTCGGATTTTTATGCCGTTTTCCATGAGTTTAATATCCAGATCCTCTTTTCCATAAAATAACAGGAAGTTTGCATCGGACGGACACACCCAAAACCCAAGCTTTTTCAGCTCTGACTCCAGCCACAAACGTTCTTGGCCAATCACTCTTTTGGCTTCATGTAAAAAATTCTTTTCTTTTGACGCAATAACGCCTGCCGCTTGTGCAAGAAGCGATACATTCCACGGCTGCACGGTATTCCCCATCTTGCAAAGCAAACTGCTGTCCGAAGTCAAACCGTATCCCAAACGTATACCTGCCATGGAGTAACTTTTTGTAAATGCTTTTAATATAAACAAGCCTTTATAATCGTTAAGATACTTTTTCATACTTTCTCCGCCGTCCGACAAGTCCAAAAAGCACTCATCCACAAACAAACGGATATTTTCATCTTTGCAAATACACAAGATTTTTTCCAGCAAAGAAGGTGCAATAACCCTCCCTGTCGGGTTATTCGGATTACACAAAAATATAACCTCCGGCTTTGTCTGCTCCAGACAGGACAAAAATCCGTCATCAACCTCAAAATTGTTCTGTTGCGTCAGCATATAACGCTGCGGCACGCAGTCAAAACGTTTTAACGCCAGAGCATATTCAGAAAAAGTTGGTGCAAGTTCCACCGCCCGTTTGGGACGTATCACCTCACAGTAAGAATAAATCAATTCAGCAGCACCATTTGAACAAATAATCTGTTCATTATTCACCTTTTCCATCTCTCCCACTGCCTGTACCAGTTGACGGCAATATGGGTCGGGATATTGGCGGACTTGCTCAAGCGTTGCCCTTATACCGTCCAAAACACTTTCAGGCGTGCCAAGAGGATTGGAATTAACCGAAAAATCCAAAATTATATTTGTATCGTATATATCTCCGCCGTGTGGATTGTTTGTTTTATAGAGCATTGTTACCTCCTTTAAAACAAAAATAACAGTAAAAATCTTATTCCCGTACAAAGCACAAGAGCGATAATTGCCGTTTGATACATCAAGCGGCAGGTAAGCGGTATATCGTCATAAACGATTCCCCTCAACGGATCGCCGATATATTCCTTTTTATGAAGTACACCGTGATAATATGCGTCGCCTGCCAAGCGTACGCCAAGAAGTCCGGCACAAACCGATTCCGTCTGTGCGGAATTTGGACTGGCATGACGCAAACGATCACGCTTGAATATTTTCCATCCGTTTTTTACATTCAGTTTCATAATCCCGCCTGCAAGCAACATCAAAACCGCCGATAAACGGGCAGGAATAAAATTAAAAATATCATCCGCCTTTGCCGGCACAAATCCTATGTCTTTATAAGGCGGCTCCACGTATCCAAGCATTGAATCCATAGTGTTTACGGCTTTATAAAAAAAGCCTGCTGCCGCTCCGCCGACTGCAAGAAATAAAAGCGGTGCAATCACGCCGTCAGACGTGTTTTCCGCAACAGTTTCCACTGTCGCACGTGTTATAGCGGCAAAGTCTAATTTTTCAGTATCCCGTCCCACAATCATAGACACCATATTTCTGGATTTTACAATATCATCTTCTTTTAATGCACGGTACACCTTCATACTTTCGTCCCGAAGAGACTTTGTCGCAAGAATTTGCCAGCACATGATACTTTCCACAGCAAGCCGAACCCACGGGCTTATAAAACCACAAAGCCGCAATACAAAAAAAGGTACTGCCGTTGATGTTGCGGTTACAACAATCCACAACATCGCACCTGCACATTTTTCACCATAAGATGTTTTAGGAAATATCCGTCGGAATATTTTTTCCGTAACGGTAATAAGCTTACCTATCAGTATTACGGGATGCGGTAATCCGTGCGGATCTCCTATAATCAAATCAATAACAAAACCAATCAATATAGCATACAAAGACCACTTCATTGCTTTGTGCCTCCGTATTGCATGGTAAATATGTAAACAGGATTCTGAGCGTTCATCAAATGATAACTTCCTGCTTCTTTTCCACGTGCAACTTGAAGGGAAACGATCTCGGTTTCTTTAAAATCAAACTCTTTTATGCAAGCAACAAGTTCAGCGACGGTTTCCAAAGAAATCGCTGTTGCAACAATGCGTACAGCCGGATTTTTCAAAAGCAATTCTGCTATAATTTCTTTCATGTTGCCGGAGCTGCCGCCTATAAATACATGGGTAGGCATCGGAAGATGTTTGCATGCCTCAGGTGCTTCGCCGCTTACCACAGTAAGATTCTTTCCTGCTGTTTTTTCCGCATTTTCACTTAGCAAAGAAACAGCGGCTTCCTTTCTTTCTATGGCATAAACCTGACCTTTACGTGCCATTAACGACATCTCAATGGCTACAGAACCGGTGCCTGCACCTATATCCCAACATACCGAGCGTTCCGTAAGCCGAAGCTTGGAAATACAAACCGCCCGCACCTCGCTTTTAGTCATAGGCACAATACCGTCATCACTAACGCCACGCTGAAAAACACTGTCCGGCAACCCCGGCGTTACTACAGCATCAGGATTTGAATTTTCAATAATTGCCACGCTTAATGCAGCAAACACATTGTCCGCAAGAGTTTGTGCCGTTCCTGTTATTATTTTTTCATCGGGATAACTTAAATTCTCGCCAATATACATCCTTACATTTTCCAAGCCTGCGTCCACAAGAGTTTTGCAAAGATTTCCCATGCCGTTTTCTCCGCCGACAAGTACAAACACCCTGAAATTCTTTCTAACATTCGATATTATGTCGTTGTCCCTGCCATGCAGACTGACAACTTCCATATCTTCATAAGACATCTGCAGTCTGGCACATAGATACGACAAAGAACTGATCCCCGGTAAAACCGTTACTTTGCATGTGTTAAGTAAAGGTATGAGTTTTTTTGTACCGCTGAAAAAACCTGTATCTCCCGACATAGCAACCGTAAAGTGCTGATACTCCGGATGAGATGCAATATATTGTGCAATTTTATCCGGCACAATGGACGTATATACGTTTTGTCTTGAAGATGCAACCGCATCAAGCATACGTTTTGCCCCAATCAGACAATCCGCATCTGTAATTGCCTGACGCACTTCCTCCGTCATAGCATCACGGTTGCCCGGACCTATCCCAACAATCGTAACATGCGGTCTGATTACACAGCCAAATTGTTCACATAAAATTTCTATTGTTTGTGCAAAAGACACACCCTCGCGTTGAGGCGGACGGCCTATTACAACAAGCTGTGCTCCCGCCTTCTTTGCAGATATCACCTTTGCATCAAATCCACCCATTTCTCCGCTGTCTTTTGTTACCAAATATTTTGCGGAAACACACGAAAGCGTTGCAACATTCATTTCTTCGGAAAAAGGTCCCTTCATAGCAATTATATTGGCAGGTGCAAGCCCTGCATTATAACATGCTTCCAGGGATGATTCCGTAGGCAGCACCCTTGCATACACTCTGTCCGCAAAGTCAGATATACCAACATAACCGGACAATTCCTTGCTGCCTGTTGTTAACAGAATATTTCCTTCAACGGTATTCAAATACTCCACAGCAGACGGAATATCAGGCACAAAAACCGCATCTGCCGACACAGCAGAATTTTCTCTTAAAAGCCGCAGGTATTTAGTGTTTGTTCTGTTGCATGCCTCTGCAATATTGTCTGTTACAACCGTAGCATACGGATGAGTGGCATCTACCACCAAATCGTATTTATCTTGCGAAAACATCTGTACCATTTCGTCCAACGTCAGCCGTTTGGCAGAAACTGTAAGGTTATCTGCCGCACTTAAAAGTGTTTCGCCAAATTTCGTTGCGACACACGCCATAACCGATACAGATTGCATACTGAGAAATTCAACCAATTTCCGGCCCTCTGTGGTACCGGCAAATACACAAATATTATACATCACGATATCCCCTCGGCGTTATCATGTTTGAGCCAATACATTCCGTTTTACTGTTACCTATAAACACCGTACAGAACATATCAGCTTCCGCATCTTTGAGTTCCATCAGCGACAAAATCTTAGCGTTTTCTCCGTCTCTGCCAATATGCTGTGCAATGCCGCAAATACGCTTTTCGGGCAGGTATCGCAATAAAATATCGCAAGCACGACGCAAATGCTCCGGTCGCCCTTTGCTAACCGGATTATAAAGCACGATTGAAAAATCCGCCATTGCCGCTGACACAAGACGTTTCTCAATAACCGTCCAATCCGTAAGCCGGTCGCTTAAACTAATCACAGCAAAGTCATGTGTTAAGGGTGCACCCAACAATGCCGCACCGCTGCATGCGGCTGTAATGCCGGGTATTATTTCTATTTCGGGAGCTGTAGCGTCTCCCCTTAATTCATATAAAAGTGCTGCCATACCATATATACCACTGTCTCCCGAACAAACCACAGCAACTGTTTTTCCGTTAGCTGCAAGTTCAAGTGCCATCTGACACCGTTTGGTTTCCTGTGTCATTGGAGTGGTTACAAACTCTTTATCGGCATACCTCTCTTTTACCAAATCAACATAAACATTATACCCAACTATCACCTGACAGTTTTTTAACGCTTCGTCTGCTCTGACGGTCATGTTTTCATAGTTTCCCGGTCCTATTCCCACTACTGTTAATTTATTCAAAACACACCTCCGCATTTTCCGTTGCAATGGCAACCGTAACACCGTCCACAGGTGTTTTTTTCACTATAAGCCTGTCGCCGCCTATCATTGCCGCACGTTCGCAAACGTTATCCACCCCGGTAACACTTTTCACAAAAGATGATGCCGTAAAATCACCTTTTACAGCTTGCAGCTGTGAAGCAGAATAAAAAGTAACCTGCCACTGATTTACACGGCAATACTCCAAAAGACCGGCTTCGTCCGATTTAAGGTCAATAGAAGCAACCTGCTTAATTGCACGCTTATCAATACAATTATTTT
Organism: uncultured Clostridia bacterium; assembly: GCA_905233855.1. Taxonomy (GTDB): domain Bacteria; phylum Bacillota; class Clostridia; order UBA1381; family CAJOGA01; genus CAJOGA01. Next base: position 10,410 of record CAJOGA010000014.1, on the reverse strand, counting down.
TCAAAACCATATCCACCGCCTTGCCGATTGTTATGGCGTCCGTTCCCTTCCTGCAACCAATTCCCAAATGCAAAACACGAGGAATCAAGTGCAATGTCTTAATAAACGGTGATTTTTCTTTCCATCCGATATATATGCCAAGTTCTCCTTCCGAGTTCGGCTCAACTCCGTTAGGATATGAAGAAACCACAGGCAAATCGCAAATAAGCGGAATGTTTTTTTCCAACATTTCAGCCAAAACAGCTTTGGCAACGGTCATATCACCAATCACATAATTGTTTTTTGCCGCCCATGCATCAGGCGAAAATTTATTATGCACATCGGTCGCCGTAGTAATAACCGCTGTGGCACAAAGTGTTTCGGCAATTTTGCGTGCCAAACTGTTTGCACCGCCGATATGTCCGGATAAAATAGGTATAACATACGTTCCGGCGTCGTCTATACAAATCACAGCCGGGTCCTTGCATTTATCTTTGACAAACGGTGCAATTTCCCGAACGGCTATACCACAGGAACACACAAAAATCATAGCATCTGCCCAATCGAACATTTTTCCGTAAAAAGTCTCGGTCGGATGCTCATAGGGCAAGAACCCCTGCTCGCAAAACCGCTCTACGGTATACGCTCTTTGCTCGGCATCCGCAAATGCGTTCCGGATTTTCCGAACTGTGTTACATCCATGTCTGCTATAAGTAAAAAATACAATCTTCATTTTTTTGCCTCACGAAACTCCGTTGTAAAATCCGGATGGTACAAAAGAGACCGCATATATTCATTCCCCATACAATTTCCCACAATAATCAAAGATGTTTTTGTCAACCCGTTTTCGGTAACCGTGTTATGCAACGTTTCAACCGTGCAACGAAAAATCTTTTCATCCGGCCATGTCGCTTTATAAATAACCGCTACGGGTGTATCCGGCGGATAACCGCCATCCATTAATTCCTTTTGCAGTTTTTCTGTTAATGATGTGCTGAGAAACAGTATCATTGTTGCCTGATGAGATGCCAACGCACGGATGGATTCTTTTTCAGGCACCGGCGTCCTTCCTGCTCCACGTGTAATAATAACTGTCTGGCTGACATCCGGCAAAGTATACTCTGTCTTGAGCGATGCTGCGGCACCGCAAAAAGAACTTACTCCAGGACACACGTCATACTCTATACCCTCTTTTTCAAGAGCATCAAACTGTTCCCGAACAGCACCGTAAATGCTTGAATCGCCTGTATGTAAGCGAACCGTTGTCTTTCCGTCAGCTTCTGCTTTTTTTATAGTATCTATAACCTGTTCCAATGTCATTTGTGCACTGTTATAAATCTCACATCCGGGTTTTGTATAAGACAAAAGTTCCGGATTTACAAGAGAACCGGCATAAATCACAACATCTGCCCTGCCTAAAATGCGTGCACCACGCACTGTTATCAAATCAGCCGCACCGCTTCCGGCACCGACAAAATGTACCATGGGCTATTCCTCCCTGATATGCTTTAATATTTCCTGCGCTTTTGAAGTTTCACACAAAAATCCGTATTCTTTTGAAAACAAAATTGCTCCTGTATGCATTTCATTTCCGACACGATTCTCCATAATAAATGAAATTCGATTTGCTATTCTCTTGAGTGTTTCTTCGCATAATCCGTTTTCTTTTAAAATACGGACAGCATCATCACAGGTTGCACATTCAAGTATTTCTTCTATGTGTTTTCCGTCAAGTCCCGATGCACCGGCATATGCCGCCATGATTTCCATGCGGCAATCACCGTATTTTGAATGGGTATTCATCATACCGCCTGCAATTTTAACAAGTTTTCCGATATGTCCCACCAAAAGCGTAGCTTTAAATCCGAATTCTTTACAAATATCCAATGTTTCTCCAATAAAATTAGATGTGAGGACAGCTGTTCCTGCATCAATTTTAAGAGAGTCTTTTATATAATCCGCCCCATAATTTCCCGGTGTAAGCAGAATATATTCCACTCCCAGTTCCCGACGTTGCCGCAGTTCCACCCGAATAGTATCCAAAAGTGCCTGTTCGCTCATAGGCTCAACTATACCTGTAGTACCCAAAATAGAAATGCCACCCACAATGCCAAGACGCGGATTAAAGGTTTTTTTTGCCAACTCTTCCCCTTCCGGCACGGATATTACCACCGAAAGACCTCCGTGATAATCAGCCAGAGAACAAACTTCCTTTACATTTTCCAAAATCATCCGACGCGGCACAGAATTTATCGCCGCAGCACCGACAGGCTGATCCAGTCCGCGTTTTGTAACCCGTCCCACACCAATTCCGCCGTCTATAACTATACCATTCGTTTGTGCATATGAAACTGTAGCAAAAATATACGCACCTTTAGTAATATCCGGATCGTCGCCGCTGTCCTTTTCTATAGCACACGAAACAGACGTTTTACCCATTTCTATACAGAAAATAGGCAAATCCAACTTAATCCCTTTGGGCGTTTGAATAGAAATGCGTTCTTTCCGTTTTCCCGATAAAAGCATCCATGCGGCCGCTTTTGCCGCAGCTGCAGCACAAGAACCCGTCGTATAACCCAATCTTAGTTTTTTACCGTCTTTTACAATATACTCATCCATATTTATCACCGCATAATCTGATACAGCAAAGCATTACAAATGGCAGCGGCAACATTACTGCCGCCTTTACGTCCTCTTGCAACGATGTACGGTACGTCCGTTGAGAGGATAAGTTCTTTGCTTTCCACAACATTTACAAATCCTACCGGCACACCTATAATCAACGCAGGCGATACCTTACGTTCATCCAAAAGTTCACGAATACGAATAAGTGCAGTAGGTGCGTTACCTATAGCAAAAATACATTGCTTATCCAATTTTGCCGCTTTTTCCATAGAAACGATCGCCCTCGTTACGCCACGCTCTTTTGCCTCCTTGGCAACATCCTCGTCCGACATAAAACAGTGAACCGTGCCTCCAAGCTTTTCTAAAATTGTTTTATTGATGCCTGCTTTTGCCATTTGTGTATCCGTTACAATATCGCAGCCGTTTTTTAACGCAGCAAGTCCACATTCCACAGCCTTCTCGGAAAACACAAGATTATCTGCATAGTCAAAATCCGCTGTCGTGTGAATGGCACGTTTGATAATCAACTCCTGTTCAGGAGGGAAATGTCGGTCTCCCAGCATTTCTGTAATAATTTCAAAGCTCCGCTTTTCTATATCCATAGGTTTTATCTTTTCAATCATAACGGTGTTTCTCCTTTAAACACGCCTCATAAAAATTGACGGCAAAATTGGTGTTGGCGTAGAAATGAAAATGAGGGAATCCTGCATACAAAGTATCCGTAGCATATACGCAATCCCAACTTCTGCCGGCGGTTTTTTCCGCTCTGAATCCATCTCCGGGCAATTCTGCGTCCCAGTAATGAAATTCATGTGCCGCAATTTTCTCATCACGTGCACAAAGCATGTTGTTTTCTTTTGCTTTCAGAGTGATATATCCGAATCGTGTCAGCTTTTTGTTGTCAAAGCATTTTCCTTTTAAGTATCCGACCATCGGATATTGTCCTATATATTCTGTCAGATACATAAACCCACCGCATTCCGCTATACATGGTGTTTTATTTTGAATTGCCCTTTTAACCGAGTCAAGCATTTTTTTGTTTTTGCTCAACTTATCCGTGTAAAGTTCGGGATACCCACCGCCAAAATAAAGACCGTGAATATCGCTTGGCAGTGCTGTGTCGCAAATCGGACTGAACGGTGCAATTTCTGCCCCCAACTCTTCAAGCAACCGTAAATTATCGTTATAATAAAAGCAAAAAGCATCGTCTTTGGCAACAGCTAACCGTATCTTTTCACTAAATTTGGGGAGACGTATTTCTTCTGCTTCAATATCACCGGCATCATGAGCTAATTTTAAAATCCGGTCAATGTCCACAGTCTCTTCCGCCTGTTTTGCCAAACGTTCGGTCTTATCCTTTAAATCTTTGATTTCTGCTGCCGTTACCAGCCCCAAATGACGGCTTTCAATAGCACAATCAGGCATTTTCGGAAAAAATCCCAAAGGTATGATTTTATTATCAAACCGCCTTTCAATTTCGGGTGCAAGCATTTTATATGCTCCTGATGAACATCTGTTTAGAATAACTCCGCAGATTCGGTTATCGAAAGCAAAGCTTAAAAAGCCTTGTATGACAGCCAAAACCGACAATGCCGCTCCTTTGGCATCAACCACTAATATAACGGGGCTTTGGGTAATTTGCGATATCTCGTAAGTGCTTGCTTTTTCAGAGCATAGGCCTATGCCGTCGTAAAAGCCCATAACTCCTTCAATAACGCTTATATTGCGATCCTTTGCATTTTTTATAAGTAAGTATTTTAAGGTGTTTTCATCAAAGAAAAAGGAGTCAAGATTAGACGATTGCGTCCCTATAATTTTGCTGTGAAACATAGTGTCGATATAATCAGGTCCGCACTTAAACGCACCCGTATTAAGCCCTCGATTGACCAAAGCCTGCAAAACAGCACATGAAACGGTTGTTTTTCCGCATCCACTCCCCGTTCCTGCTATAACAACACGAGGAACCTTCGCCTTCATTGTTCAATCTCCTTTTTATTATTTTTTATCTTTATGTTGTTTTCTGATGCAAGATCCAAAAGCTTCCTGTTGTAATGGTTAAATGTTCCGTCATTTCCGCCTGCGTCAATTACCGTATCGCATTTAAGAAGCAGCTTTGATGCGGCGTAAAACAATTCCTCCGTTACCGGTTCAAAAGGCGGAGCACAAATAACATTGTCGGAAAGCTTTGAAGCAACCTGAAAATCAATATCGTTTTGAAATATTATTCCCGCGGCAAAAGGTATTTGTTCCTTCTGTAAAGCTCTGAAATAAGGTATTCCGCAACCGCCGCCGCCAACAACAAAAACCTTTGGTTCACCCTTCGGCTTTGTAAGCTCTATACTGCCAAAATGAAGGTTATATGTACCCTTTTTCATATTATAAAGTCTTTCAACCGTATCTGTTTTTAAAATTTCGTCCGGCGTACCAAAAGCCTCAATCACGTCTCCGTTTACACACATAATATAATCCGATATCTTTGTTGCAAGATCGATTTCGTGAAGAGACATTATTACAGTTACCTCTTTCTCTCTTGCTAAAGAGGAAAGAATATCCAAAAGCTCTATTTTGTGTTTTATATCTAAATATGCAGTGGGTTCGTCCAGGATAATAACTTCCGGTTTCTGGCATATTGCACGTGCCAGTAAAATCCGCTGTTTTTGTCCGTCTGACAATGTGTTAAAATCCCGGTATGCTTCATTTTGCATACCAACGCTTTCAAGAGATGAAAACACTGTTTCTTTGTCCTCGTCTGTCAGAAATCCGACAATATTCGTATAAGGATACCGTCCCATAGACACAACATCAAAGCATGTCATCATATCGGTACGAATCCTGTCAGTCAGCATGACAGAAACGGTTTTTGCCATAGTTTTCAAATTCCAACGAAAAATATCGCTGCTATCTATATACACGCTTCCGTTTATAGCAGGTATTTGTTTTGCCACAGTCTTGAGTATGGTTGATTTTCCCGAACCGTTCGGTCCGATAAGAGTAAGAATCTTCCCCTTTTCCACCGCGACAGATATATCATGTATAAGAATATTTTTGTCATACCCTACCGACAAGTTACACGTTTTAAAATAAGCGTCCATCTTAATCTCCGTTCTGCAGCCGTATATTGTGCACAGCATACAACCGACAGTTAAACTGTTTAACTCTCCTGACGTCTGCGTTTGACCATAATATAAATAACGATCGGAGCACCGAATATGGAGGTTACCGAGCTGATAGCCATTTCCGTCGGTGCAAAAACCGTTCTTGCTAACAGGTCGCAAAAGATACAAAACACCGCACCCATAACAAAGCTTGCCGGTATAACATAAATAGGCTTTGAGCTTTTAAGCATGATGCGTGTTATATGAGGGACGGCAATCCCAACAAAAGAAACAGTGCCCGCAATCGCAGTAACACACGCAGACAGCAGGCTGGACAGTATAATAAGTACAACACAAAACGGCTTAATGCTTATTCCCATACTTTTTGCATATCCCTCGCCGAGAGAATATGCTTCCATAGGCTTTGATATGAGCCAGCAAATTAAAAACACCGGTATACAGATCGCCGCGCCTAAACCGACGCTTTCCCAATCCGCTCCGGAAAACGTTCCCATCGACCAACCTGTCAGATTTAAAATGTCGTGGTCCTTTGCAAATGTAATACAAAAATCCGTAATCGCACTGCATATATAGCCTACCATTATGCCTATGACAAGAAGCATCGACATGTTTTTTACGCGACCGGAAAAAATCACAACAACACTTGTTATAACCAAAGAGCCGACAAAAGCCGCAACAACCAGCATCCACGGGCTTATGTAGCCAATGTATCCCGACAAAAAAATCAAAGTTATGCCCACCGACATTTTAGCACCCGATGAGATTCCCAAAACAAAAGGTCCCGCTATCGGATTTCTGAAAAACGACTGCAACAAAAATCCCGATACAGACAACGCACCTCCCAAAATAGCGGCAAGTATCATTCTTGGCATACGGATGCTGAAAATGATCATGCTTTCTGTAGATGTGTTTATCAATTCTGCAAGATAAGCACTGTACGCTCCTTTTGAAAAGATGTTTTTTATACTATACGAAATATATCTGCCTATCATTAAAAAGATTTCCTTAATGCTTATCTCAACAGAACCTATGCTTATATTCAATATAAAACCGAGAAACAATAAGACAATAAGACCAAACATTACTGTCGTAACGCGAAGATGACTTTTTTTATTCTGTGTAACGGTTTTATTTTGTAGATTCATAAAAACAAATCCCTTACTTTAATTGATAAAGATATTTCACTTTAGCTGATTTTTCGCTGTCATTCGTGAATATTGCATTAAAATCGCTTATCATCTGACCGAACTGCATTGTTTCCTGAAACATATTTTCACTTGTACACCAAACATTTCCGTTCTTTACCGCTTTAAAGTTTTTAAGCAGATCATTCATAGATAAAAGTTCCTGAAGTGTTTTTATCTCGCCGCCGATAGTGCTGTTATATATTATAAAATCAGCATCCTTTGCGGTGTTATAAAACGTTTCCATTTCTATTGTAACGGTAGATGTATCCTTTTCATGATCCCCAAGATCATCAAACACGTACTTGCCTCCCGCAAGCTCAATCATTTTACTGACATAATCGCCGGATTTTCTTGTAACAACAAAACCCGATGAGCTGATATGGAAAAACGCAACCTTTTTTTCTGTGCTGTCGTTTTCTGTTAAACGGTCAAGATGAGCTACCTGTTCAGAAAACAGCTCATCAGCCTTTTCTTCTTCATTTAACAATGCCGCATATAGCTTTATCCACTCACATCTCGCCAATGGATGATTCTCCAGGCTGGACTGATCAACCAAAACAGGTATGCCTAATTTTTCAAGCTTTTCTTTAACATCCGAAGAATGTCCTATCATAGTTGATTCTATCGCTAAAGCACATCTGTTGTCAAGAATCATTTCATAATCCGGTGCGTTGTATTTTCCGGCATACAAAATATCGCCGTTTTGCATCGCTTTTACCGCATTTTCAATATACCATCCATCTTCACGTGTGCCTGAAAGCTTAATGGCATCCAAGCGATCCATTGCGTCAAAAAGACACATGGCAGATGTCGCCGCCAGATAAATGTTTTCAATAGGTTGTCGCAGTGCTACGATATCATTTGCAATTCCGTGCGGTATATCCCCGCCCTCCGGCACGACCAAAAAACGGCTTCCGTCAGCAAGTGTTATCAGCTTGTAACCGTCATTATAGTATGCAACGCTAAACCTGCCTGCATAACGCAAATCCATCGTCTTAACAGGTTCCCATCCGTTTCCCAATCCGTTTGTGTTTACTTTTTGCCCGCAACCGCAAAAAGTAAACGTAACGCAACAAACACATAATAAGACAGCGATTATACGTTTCATGCCTACTCTCCTTTTAAGGTATCACTATCAAAACGCAAGGTATAGTCGATCAGATGCGGTTGACTCATGGCAACCGTTAACGCCTGTATCTTTATGTCTTCATCGAATGTAACAGGTATTTTAAATGTAGAATTACCCGATTTTTGTATCGGTTCGTATTTTGTTTCATCAATAATCATATACTCGTAGTAAGGACTGCTCCAAACAATGGTTGCAACAGCGTTCCCGTTTTCTATCACTACGGTGGCATCCTCTATTTTGGCTTTTCCCGAACCGCCTGTCAGTGTTGCCTCAACAGAATATTTTCCATCAACAAAATCTTTTACACCGTTGGCTGTCCCTGGGTTCTTTGAACAACCGATAAAGCAAAAGCATAAAACAACTGCAATTATAAATGATATAATCTTTTTCATATTGTCCTCCTATTTCAATGCTTGCGAAGGAATGCTGTCTGACTTAAAAGTAAGAACATGGTCGTACCAGGTATTTCTTTTCACGCTCAATGCGGCACAGTCAATTCCTATATTAAGTGCCTTTACCGGTACTGTAAACGTCTTTTCCCCATTCTCGTTCAATACAGCAGGGATAAATTTGTCTTCAGAATCTGCCTGGGCTTCTTCTGCCGTTCCCATATAAACCATTCCAAATCCCTGACCGCTCATTGTCATAACCGCTTGCATTTCTCCGTTTTCGACAATCAAATCACAATTAACCACTCTGAACATGGAGGCGTTACACTCTGCTGTTATATTGTATGTACCGTCTTTTATATCTTTTGCATAAAGTGGCTTTGCTTCCTCGTTGTTGAGCTGAACTTCTTCACTTTCCTGTGATGGAACAGACTGTTTTTCGCCGGCATCAGAACAAGCTGAAACGCCAACTGTGATACAAATTAACAATAATAAAACAAGTGCTTTTTTCATATTACAATTCTCCTTTTTATACAAAAACGGCTCCCGAGCATATAAATGCCCGGAAGTCCCGTCATATTTATGAAATTAATTATTTTTTAAGAATTGCAGCGGCGTGGTCAACTATCATCTTCTGAACGCCTTTGTACTGACCAAGGCCCTTCAATACACATTCAACTTCAAAGCCTTCTTTTTCAAATACGGTTTTCCATGAATCATCTTCATCGCCTGCCATATCGTTGTTTGCATGATCGCCTGCTACGATCATCAAAGGCAATAAAACAACCTTCTTGGCTCCGGATTCTTTTGCAAGCTTAACAACGTCTTCCAAAGACGGTTCAGCTTCTACCGTACCGATAAAGTAATTATTAAGTCCTGCAGCCTTAATTTTTTCCTGCAACTTAGCATATGTAGCATTTGCTTCATGCTCTGTTCCATGACCCATGTATACAATTGCTGTGCCTTCTTTGTTGTATTGAGCGGTTTCCTCTTTAAGTGCGGCAATTAAAGTATCATAGTCTGCATCGGATGCCAACAAAGTGCTTCCGATCTTCATAAAATCAAATTTATCGGCATACTTATTAACTTCTTTCACAACGTCATCATATTCAAAACCGGACATAACATGTGTAGGCTGTATAAGAACTTCCTTTACACCGTCTTTAACCAAACGATCCATTGCTTCGGTTACATTGTCGATTTTCAGATTGTCGCGTTCTTTGAGCTTGTCAATGATGATCTGGCTTGTAAATGCTCTGCGGACTTCATAGTCCGGATTTGCATCCTGTAATGCCTTCTCAACCGCACCTATCGTAATATCGCGGCTGTCATTGAAGCTTGTTCCGAAAGATACAACCAAAATAACCGGCTTCGGTGCGTCTGTTTTTGAAACCTCTTCTGTTTTTTCTGCTCCGCAACCTACCATTCCTATCACCATGCATACAACCATCAGTAACATAAAGATTGATTTTGTTGCTTTCAACACTTTCTTCATTATAAAATACCCCCAAAAATAATTTATTTATTATACGTTTCAGCTCAATTTCCCAAAACGATATAATCTTTTTCGTTTGCCGGAAAACACAGATGCAAATGCTTGTGCAGCCTGATTATCCGACAAAATAAAAAGCCGTGATAATTTTTATACAAAACTATCACAGCCGTGTTTTCCTGCGATTAATCACAATTTGTGTACCAAAAAAACACCCACATTTCACGCTGAAAAATGGACAAAATCTTACATACACAAAAACGCCGCCACACTTTTAGCAAAAAAAGTACAGGTCGGCACCAAAGCAGGTCTTGTGACTTACGCCATATAAGATTTTTAAATCTCGCATTTTCTGCTCTGCCTTCTCAGTTTCCCAATGACCGGCTTTCACCGACAAGCAAAAAACATTCGACGCACACACCGACAGGTCTTCGCAGGGGATTCTCACCCCATTCCCTTTTCACTGACTATGCCTTGACACAACGCCTTTTGC